>NZ_LZHA01000008.1:0-2860 GCF_001690335.1 Gilliamella sp. Gris1-4
GGTTTATTGGATAAACAAGGGAAAATCGCAGATAGCGGTAAGGGAAATGGCTACACAGCTTGGAGAAGCATCACGCCGGAGCATAATGCGCTAGTTAATGCAATGCTAGCAAGTCCGTGTCACATTATCGCAACAATGCGAAGCAAGCAAGAATATGTGCTACAAGTTAACGATAACGGTAAACAAGCCCCCAAAAAAGTTGGCATGGCACCGATTCAGCGCGACGGAATGGAATATGAATTCACTGTCATGTTTGATATTGATATTAATCACAATGCAACATCAACAAAAGATAGAACGCGGTTATTTGACGGCAAAATTTTTAAGATTACATCAGAAACTGGCGAGCAATTGCTGGCGTGGTTAAATAACGGTGTTACAAAAGAGCAGGCGGAAGTTAATAATTTCAAAGAAAAGACCTCTAATATTTCATCTTTGGATGAACTGCAGAAATTATTCGCTATTAGTTTTAATAACTTACGTGGATGCAGTGAGCAAGAAGAAGTTATAGAGCACTACAATCAGTTAAAGATAAAGCTTTCAGAAGGTGAAAATAATGAGACAGTTTAATATTTATTTCGATATAGAAACAATTCCAACCCAGTCTGACAATATAAAAAACTATATTCAAAGCAATTTAACAGCGCCGGCAAATTATAAAAAACCCGAAGCGATAAGTACTTGGATTGAAGAAAACAAAGAACCGGCGTATCGAAAAACCGCTTTAAACGGCGGTTTTGGTCAAATTGTTTGTATTGGTTATGCAATCAATGATGGAGATGTAAAGGTAATTCATTTTGATAACTGGATATCATCCGAAAAACAAATATTGCAGACATTTTTTAATGAATTGATTGAGTGTTATAGACCAAGTGCGGACATAACACCACATTTTATTGGACATAACATAGAGAGCTTTGACTTACGTTTTATTTATCAACGTGCAATTGTACTGGGTATAAAACCACCAGCGTTTTTACCGCTCAATAGTAAATCATATAACAATATGTATATATTCGACACAATGACGGAATGGGCAGGTAAACGTAATTACGTGTCTTTGAATGAAATTTGTTTGTCGCTAGGTATACAGCCAAAAGGTGACGAAATAGACGGCTCTAAGGTTTGGGATTTTGTGCAGGATGGAAAATTAAAACAAGTTGCAGACTACTGTGCTGATGATGTTGAAAAAGTTAGAGCAATTCATAAAAGAATAACATTTCAAGATGTGGCTTAAATTAAACAGCATAACCGTCATAGTGACGGTTTTTTAATAACGTCTGGTATATGCGTTGATGATTAGTGTTAGCAGAGACCTGTCCTCCTTTCAGTTAGCGCACTAGTTTGAAATATACAAGTCTTATTGTTTGATAGACGGTAGTCACGCCGTTGGCGACAGAGTGACACCCACCCAAATCAACGGTTAAAACAATAGAGGTTAGAAATTGTGATGATAAAGATAATGACTAAATTAAACTGGCGTAAATATCCCGATGAAAAACCAGTTACGATAAGAGACGACAAAATTATTGCACTTGTAAAAAGCAAGTATTGCGATAAACCTTTTTTGCAAGTTTTCGCCTATGTGCGCGAAATCGAGTTATTTTACTGCGGCTATAGCATAGTTACCGATATTGATGATCATGAAGATGATACTGATGACGGCAAAACTGTAATTGCATGGACGTATTTAGATGAATTACCACTACCGCAGGAGTACTTATGTCAGAAAAAATAACGTTTGTTGTGTATGCACGGATTGGACCGTCAAGAAATGAAGAAAAAATCGAAATTGATAAAGCTGAATATGAAGCTCTGGAAGATAAGGATGTGTACCTGCAAGAGTTAATTAATTCTTATCTTCCCGATCTTGTAGACAGCGGAATATATATTGAGGAGTAATTATGATTACAGATGAAGAATGGAAAAAGCTAAAAGTTGGGGATGTTATCTATGTTGTAAATGATTTATATGATTTACAGTTAACAAAAACAACTATATCAAAAATTACAAAAGCGCAACTAAAGTTAGACTATGCTGAATATTTGTATGTTCAGACTTATAACAAATCTCAATCTGATCGTTTGTTTACCAATGCATGTAATGCATATAAATATGGAATAGATCTTCTGTCAGAAAAAACAAAAAAATTACATAAAAAGATAAACGAAATAGAGTCTAATAAATCTCTTTTTACAAAGAGCTATGAACAACTGGAGCAAGAAAATGGCAAATAATTTAAATCAGTGTTTATTCACTGGCAGAATCGGGAAAATCGAGGAGCGTTACACCTCTGATAACAAGTTAATCGTTAATTTTACTATGGCAATTGGTAGCTATAAGAAGAATGGCGATAGCTATGAAGATGTCACAGATTGGGCTAATTTACGAGCGTTCGGTAAGATTGCGGAAAAAGTGCGAGATAAAGGCAAAGGTGCTTTTATTCGTGTTACAACTCGATACAAAACAGATAAATGGCAGGACCAACAAGGCAACAACAAAACAGCCATTTATTTTATAGTTGATGATTTTGAAGCGTTAACGTTCGACAAAAGCGGCAATCAGTCAGCACAACAACATAAACCACAAACATCAGCTCAGCAAAATGAGTTTATAGATGATGAGATTCCTTTTTAATCAATGACTTATAAAGTTACCCACAAAATCTGTTAATAACTCACTGAACAACCACCCTATTCTATTAATTTATTACAAATATCTGCGCTGATTATTTGGCGTGCAATGAAATAATTGAGAGAGCATTTTTTATCTTTGATTCACCAATTTTGGGGAATCAAAGTATAAATTACGAACACCCGTTTTATTAATTAACGCCAAATTTGGCGAAATATTAAAGGTG
>NZ_LZHA01000009.1:0-77662 GCF_001690335.1 Gilliamella sp. Gris1-4
CGGTGATTGCTAAACGTAATTATGGTAAGGATATAGATAAAAGCAGTATGGATAGCTGCCTTTATCGCTATCGTCATTTAGTCGAGAATGCCTTTGCTAGAATCAAGCAATATCGTTCAATATCAACTAGATACGATAAGTTAGAAAGGAATTATGCCAGTATGGTATCACTGGCATTTATGTTAATGTGGCTGCCAATGTATTGTTGAGTAATTTATGTACAGCAAAGATCAACAGCCCCTAATTACTGAAACTGAATTTAATCAGAACCACGCTTTCGGCTTACCTATTCATTTGGTAGTTGACATGTTTTTATGAATTTTAACTTAAGACTAGTGATAAGTTGACAGGTTAAGTTTTGATAAGACTTTAGACATAAAAAAACCAGCTTTAAGCTGGTGTTCTTTGTGACTTGGTGCCAGTGGTCGGACTCGAACCGACACGCTTTTAAGGGCGGCGGATTTTGAATCCGCTGCGTCTACCAATTTCGCCACACTGGCATTTGAAGTGCAAATAAGTAAACGTTGGCATTATACTAAGCTTTGCAATATCTGCAACAGATATTATTCATAAAGCAATTTATCTGCCTAAAAAAACGTCTAATCCTTCCTTTCCCAGGCAGGTAATTTTTTAAGGATTATATAAGCAGTTTGTTTAGCTACTGCATTATCAACATTGTGATTTTGAGCATATTGTAATGTAACTTCATGCCATTTTTCATCAAATGTTTTCATTCTGCCATCTTTATGAGCACAATGTTTACAATAGTTTTTAGACATATCGAGCAATGGATAATCAGCAATAGCAGTCATTGGCATGCCACATGCAATACACATTTTCATATTTTAAATTCCAATAATATTAAAAAAGGTGACTAAATAATTGCCATCTTTATATGTATAAAAATCCTACTCTGAGTTAAACAAGATTACAATATATATTAAAAATAGATAAATAGATTTAGAAATTAAGATCGAATTGAGGTGTTACTGGATTTAATTCTTGTTGTTGTCGTTGCTGTTTTGATAATAGATAACGGCGTTTTAATGCCCGTTGTTTACATAAACGCAAAACTTTTTGCTTTTGGCTATCACTCAAGGTTAACCAACTAAATCTTTCTTCTCTTGAGCGATAACAAGCAATACAATAGCCTTGTTTATCAGTTACACAAACTCGTTTACACGGGCTTGGAATATCAAAAAATTCAATCTGATCCAATTTATTCCTCGTTTCCTAAGCAAAACGACATATTGACTAATGTTCTTTTAATCCTAACCCTTTACTTAATACTTTAAAACAGTCATCACAATCATGTGTAGCTGCATGAAGTAATGTTTGAGTCGGTGCGTGGATTAATTTATTGGTTAAGCGATGTGAAAACTCAGCAAAAACATCGTCAATGTTAGCGCCCTGCCTGATGGCATTTAAGGCTTTTATTTGTAACTCACGTTTGATACTTTCTGCATTACTACGATACTGCTTAACATAAGCAACTGCATGTCTAGTCTTAAGCCAATCAATGAAAAGTTCAGCTTGTTCTTGAATAAGATATTGCGCTTCTTTAGCGGCAATAGCTCTTTGTTCTAAATTACTTTCAACCGTTTTTTGTAAGTCATCAATAGTATAAAGATGCACATTATTGAGTTGACTAACCTCTTCCTCGACATCGCGAGGAACAGCTAAATCAATAAACAGCATTTTACGATGATTTCTAGCTCGTAAAGTGCGCTCAACCATGCCTTTACCTATAATAGGTAAAGGACTCGCTGTTGAGCTGATCACAATATCAACATCTTTAAGTCGATTAGCGATATCAGGTAATGAAATGATTTCTGCATCAATATCAACCGCAAGTTTTAATGCCTTTTCACGGGTTCGATTGGCAATAATAACTTGATTAAATCCATGCGGCTTTAAGTAACGTGAAATAAGCTCTATTGTTTCACCTGCGCCAACAAGCATAATATTTAAATTAGAGGTATCACTAAAAAGATGGCGAGCAACTAAACAAGCAGCATAAGCGACAGATGCTGTATTAGTGCCAATATTGGTTTCACTACGGACAATTTTCGCCACATGAAATACTTTTTGAAATAGTTTTTTTAATTGAACAGATAAGCAATTTTGTTCTTGAGCAAAACTATATGCTTGCTTAACTTGCCCTAGAATTTGTGGCTCACCAATGATCATAGAATCTAAACCACTTGCTACCGACATCAAATGTTCAACAGCTTGTTGACCGTCATACCAATAAAATGAATCTTGGTATAGATCAACATCAAGATGATGAAATTGTCCTAACCAACTTTCTACAGATTGTTTTAATCTTAGATAGTCAGTTTGATGCTCATAACTAAGATAAATTTCTGTTCTATTGCAGGTAGACAAAATAACACACCCATCAACTAAAGGATGTTGGTATAAGCTGTATAGTGCTTTATCGACAATCTCATTAGGAAAAGCAAGCCTTTCCCTTAAAGCAACTGGCGCTGTTTTATGATTAACACCAAAAATTGTAATAGACATTGCATCACTTCTTTTTTGAAGGTTATTAGATATATTATTTTATTAACAGTTCTTAAACTTCCATATTATACATAAAAAACAGTAAAGGTTCTTTTTCTTATTCAGTAAATTATCAGTTATAATACTGCACTTATTGACACAAACACTAACAACTAAGAGTTATTTTATGTCTAAAATCAAATATATATTTGTTTTCATATTACCTTTACTTATCACCGCTTGCCAAATAACAAAATCTCAAAACAACACCTCGATTGAACAGCAGTGGCAAATCCGCCAACAAAATCTAAAACAAATAAACACATTCCAAGTTAAAGGTAGTATAGCTTACATAAGTGATAAATCTCGTAATTATGGACGATTTTTAATAGCTCAACAATCAACTGATAACTACCAAGTTAAATTAACCTCCCCCATTGGTAGCAATATTTTAACATTAAACGCCGAACCTAATTATGCCCAACTGGTTGATAAAGACGGTAGAAATTACCAAGATACCAATGTTGAAAATCTTATGAAAAAGATATCCAATGTAAATATTCCACTTAATTCTTTGCATAATTGGTTAAAAGGATTTTCAGACAACATCAATACTGACAAGTTAGATAGTTCAGGAAGATTACTTTCAACTGTCTTTATACAAAATAACAATAAATGGACATTAAAAATTCCAAGTTACTCTACTTATACTTATCAAAACAAAAAGATAGATTTACCTGCAACTATAGAGCTTACGCATGATGACGAAGTTGTTCGCTTAAAAATTAGTGACTGGATTTTACGATAAAGGATAATAGTATGAAACAGTGGTTATCACCTGCTAAATTAAATTTATTCCTTTATATCACTGGACGCCGTTCTGACAATTATCATAATTTGCAAACGTTATTTCAATTTATTGATTATTGCGACATCCTAATCTTTAATGTTCGTCAAGATAATAAAATTAACTTATTAACCGATTTTACAAATGTACCCGTTAATAAAAACTTAATTGTTGTTGCTGCTGAACAATTGAAATCCTATACCAACCGTAATGATTTAGGTGTAGATATTACAATTGATAAAAAAATTCCTATGGGTGGTGGATTAGGAGGAGCCTCATCTAATGCTGCAACAGTATTAGTAGCACTTAATCAGCTATGGCAACTTAATTTATCAACCGAAATACTAATGGATATAGGACGAAAAATTGGTGCCGATGTCCCTATTTTTATTTATGGTCATGCGGCTTTTGCCGAAGGAATTGGCGATCAATTTCACCCTGTAGATATTCCTGAATATTGGTATTTAGTCACTTGCCCTAATATTGAAATATCAACAGTCGAAATATTTAATGCTCCTGAGCTAACTCGCAATACGCCAGCTCAAAGCATTACTGATTTACTTTCATTGAAGTTTAACGAATTAAAAAATGATTGTGAGGAAGTAGTTAGGAAACGTTATCCAACAATAGATAAAATAATTACTTACCTTTCCCAATATGGTACAACTCGATTAACAGGAACTGGTGCATGTGTTTTTACCCAATGTGAATCAAAGCAACAAGCATTAGCCATTCAAGGCAAACTTAATGCAGCACTATCAGTTAATAGTTTTGTCGCAAAATCGTTAAACACCTCTCCTTTATTCACAAATTAAACAAAAACCTTAATCAACAATCATTAAATGGTTAAGGTTTTATTACGTCAATATTTATATATTAAATATAACCACATTTTGACAAAGATAGAATGTGGTAATCACCAATTATATTTATAAACCATAAAAACAGTAAAATAAAAATAGTTGTCGATTTTTCGGTTGCGATGCTTACTGTTTATTTAATATGCTAACCAGATTACAAAACCCAGTTATCAATTAACTAAAATTAAGATTTTAAAAATTATGCTTATTACCAATTTAGACAAAAGAAAACAATATTATCAGGCTTTACTTGCAAAAGACCAAGGCTATATTGGGATATTCTATGCTGGAGTTAAAACAACTTCGGTATTTTGTATTGCAACTTGTCGGGCAAAGAAACAAAAATATGAAAATGTAGAATTTTTTAGCACTTTCAAAGAAGCTCTTGATGCTGGATATCGTCCTTGTAAAATTTGCAAACCAACTGAAAATTCTAACGCAGCACCATCAGAAGTCATTAAAGCTATCGCATTAATTACCCAAAATCCTAAAACAAAAATATCCGATATGATATTAAAAGAGCATCAAATAAGCCCCGAAACGATCAGACGCTGGTTCAAAAAAATTATGGTATTACCTTCCAAGCCTATCAAAGGATGTATCGAATAAATAATGCCTTTCAAGAGCTTAAAATTGGTAAAAATGTCATTAATACCGCTTATGATACAGGATATGAGTCATTAAGTGGTTTTGGATACACTTACAAAAAAATAATGAAAAATGCCCCATCTCAAAATACTAATAACGAAATTATTTTGGTTAATCGCCTAACTACACCATTGGGACCAATGTTTATTTGCGCCACTAATCAAGGTATTTGCCTATTAGAATTCGTGGATCGTCGAATGTTAGAAACAGAATTTAAACAATTACAAACACAACTTAATACAAAAATTATTTTTGGAGAAAATAGCCATATTGTTCAAGCTAAAAATGAAATTAATGAATATTTTCAAGGAATAAGAAAATATTTTGCAGTTAAATTACATACTCCTGGAACAGATTTTCAGCGAACTGTTTGGGACAGTTTAAAACAAATCCCTTATGGAAAACTAACTACCTATAAAGAGCAAGCAGAAAACATCAATAATCCACATGCTATCCGCTCAGTTGCAAGCGCAAATGGATTTAATCGAATTGCAATTATCATACCTTGCCACCGAGTCATTGGCTCAAATGGTGAATTAATGGGATATGGCGGAGGGCTAGAAAGGAAACGATGGTTAATTGAACATGAAAAAAGACATTCTTAATTGTTCCATTATAATTGCTGTGCTAAATACAGTAATGGCAGTTTTATTACTTAAATTATAAGTATTGCTAGGTTTCAGCATGATATTACGGTTTATTTGTTGCAACTAAAAAGTTTGCAGGTATATAATGTAAGATTAGCAACTCTTATAGAAGAACTTAGAGAGCATTTAGATGAATCAGTTACAAGAAAAACTTGCATTAATTAAAGACAGCATTCTTACTATTCCCAACTATCCAAAAGAAGGGGTTTTGTTTCGTGACATCACAAGTTTACTTGCTGATCCTGCTGCATTTAAAACCACTGTTGAATTATTAATTGATCATTATCGTGATAAAAAAATTGATAAAGTAGTAGGCACAGAAGCTCGAGGCTTTATTTTTGCTGCACCAATTGCGTTAGCGTTAGGTGTCGGTTTTATTCCTGTTCGAAAACCTAATAAATTGCCTCGCCACGTATTTAAAGAAGAATATCAACTTGAGTACGGTACAGATACGTTAGAAATTCACACTGATGCCATTAAACCAGGTGAACGAGTATTAATTATTGATGATTTACTTGCTACAGGTGGAACAATTGCTGCAACAGCGAATTTAATTCGTAAAGCTGGTGGCATTGCCGAAAACGCCGCATTTGTAATCAACTTACCAGATTTAGGTGGCAAAACAAAGTTAACGGATATGGGAATTGATTGCTTTACTTTAGTTAATTTTGACGGCGAATAATTACTATTAAGGGCACAATTAGTGCCTTTTTTTATTTTGAATACTTTTATCTCTTTTCCTTTCTAAAATAAAATAAGTTAGTCATTTTCATTGCATAAAAATAGATATGTACCACCACTCTATCTAAATTCAGCTAAATAAATCAAGATAAAAAACCAACAAAACCTCCAAAAACGAATAAAAATACACTTTACATCTTGATAAAGATATAAATGCGAATTATTATTCATAAATAAAGCATAATTATTTAAAACAAAAGAAAATAGATAGAATGAAAAAATTTAACCATATTATTGCAAGAACACCCGCCAAATCTTTAATTAACGGATTAACGTCAGCTAACTTGGGTAAACCTGATTATCAAAAGGCCTTAGATCAGCATAACTATTACATTCGAGCACTACAGCAGTGCGATGTTGATATCACTATTTTACCACCCGACGAACGTTTTCCTGATTCAGTCTTTGTTGAAGACGCTGTGCTTTGTACCCCATATTGTGCAATTATTACAAGGCCTGGCGCAGAAAGTCGCCGAGCAGAAACCGAAATTATATCAGACACCATTGAGCGATTTTATCCCAATAAAGTTGAGCGAATCACCGCACCAGGCACCGTTGAAGCGGGTGATATTATGATGGTTGAAAACCACTACTATATTGGCTTATCTGCTCGAACCAACCAAGCTGGTGCTAACCAAATGATAGCTATTTTAGAGAAGTACGGATTAACTGGTTTGGTAGTTAAGCTTGAAAAAGTATTACATCTAAAAACAGGTTTAGCTTATTTAGAAAACAACAACCTATTAGCAGCAGGCGAATTTATAACTAAACCTGAGTTTCAACGCTTTAATATTATCGAAATTCCCGAACAAGAAAGTTATGCTGCCAACTGTATTTGGGTTAATGATCACGTAATAATGCCGATGGGCTATCCAACAACAAAAGCAAAAATAGAAAAACTTGGCTACCAAGTTATTGAAGTTGATACATCGGAATACCAAAAGATTGATGGTGGCGTAAGTTGCATGTCACTAAGATTTTAATCGATCTATATTAAATATTAACCTTACTAAACCACATAATAAGACAACAACATGAATACATCGGTAAGAAAAAAGCTAGGCATCCTGCCACTCACACTGTTAGTGGTTGGCAGTATTGTAGGCAGCGGTATTTTCAGCCTACCACAAAACATGGCCGAAAGTTCGGGCTCTGGCGCTATTTTAATTGCATGGATAATAACCCTATTTGGCATGTTAATGCTAACACGGATATTTCAGTATTTATCGATTCGATTTTACAAAATCAATGATGGATTATATGGTTATGTGCGTGAAGGTTTTGGCGATTATATCGGCTTTAATGCCGCGTGGGGCTACTGGATATCAGCATGGATGTCGTGCACTAGCTACCTAGTGATTTTATTTAGTGCATTAGGATCTTTTGATTGCTTGAGCTTCTTTGGTCATGGTACCACATTACCTGCCGTTATTACGGCTATCATATTTTTATGGATAGTGCACTATTTTGTATTAAAAGGAATATATCGTGCTTTTTTATTAAATTGCCTAGTAACATTAGCGAAAATCGTGCCTATTGGTTTATTTATTGTTTGTGTTAGCCTTGCCTTTAAAATATCGACATTTAAGATAGATTTTTGGGGAACACCGCAATTAGGCTCAATTATCGAGCAAGTAAAAAACACCATGCTCTATACCGTTTGGGTCTACTTAGGGATTGAAAGCGCAACTGTGTATGCTGCTAGAGCCAAAAACATCATCAGCATTAGCCGAGCTACCTTTTTTGGCTTTGCTATTACCAGCTTATTACTTGTTTGCGTATCTGTGTTATCGCTTGGTATTGTGCCACAACAAGAACTTGCTCAAATGAAAAACCCTTCCATGGCACTTGTTATTGAACATGTAGTAGGCAGCTGGGGAGCAACATTAATTAATATTGGTTTAATTGTGTCAGTCAGTGGTGGATTACTATCATGGTTAATGCTAGCGGCCGAAATGCTATTTTTAGCTGGCCAAGGCACACAACACTCAGTACCAAGTTGTTTTGGAAAACTCAACAAAGCAGGCACGCCATCCAACGCATTATGGTTAACAACATGTTTAATAACCGTATTAATTATCCTTGCCCACTACTATCAATCTGGCTACAACACATTAATCCAATTATCAACCTCAATGGTGCTTATTCCCTATTTACTGGCGGCTCTCTTTGTTTTTAAATTAGCCGTTCAACAAGGTAAAGCCTACTTAATTATGATTGGCGCTTTAGGATCGCTTTATGGCATATGGTTGATTTATGCTGGTGGCACAGTTTATTTATTACTGTCGATGATACTATATAGTATGGGACTCTGTTTTTACCTTTATGCCAGAAAGGAACGATCTTTGCCAGCATTTAGTTACTTGCATGACAAAGCGTACGCTATTGCAATCATCCTATTAGCTATCATCGCTATTTTACACTTCTACATAACACCAAATTAATTAGTTAGGCGTTATTTTCGAAATAGATAAAAGTCAGCTAATAGCTTTCTGAACTCTTGAGAATAACGCCCATCACCATCTCGCATACACAATTGCTGCTCATCAATTTTATTAGCCTGGATAAATGAAAAAGCCAATAATGATAACGAAAAGTCTTTATCTGCACTATATCTAACATTCATCAGTTGGAATAAATATAACTGATTAGATTCACATAATAACCTAAACTGATTGGATAAATGATAAGGTAAAACTAAACAAAATTGCCCTTTCGGTTTTAGTAAGCGCTTAACTGTGTCAATAAGCTGTTGAAAGTTCAAACATTCGGTATAACGTGCCAACTGTCTTTGGGAATTGCGACAATCAACGGCAGATTCAAAATAAGGGGGATTAGTCACAATCAAATCATAGCCCACCGCATAACTTAGCTGAAATTGATTAATATCAGCATTAATCGCATTAATCAAAGTAAACCCAGCTTGTTGGCTATTTTGCTGACATTGTGCTACCGCCTGCATATCAATATCGATGGCATCAATTTGGCTGTTATCATGTTCTAACCGCTGAGCTAACATTAACGCAATTACACCACAACCACAGCCAATATCGAGTACCTTTTGCGGAGCCGAATCAATCGGAACCCAAGCCCCTAACAAACAACTATCGGTTGTTACCTTCATTGGACTTTTATCGTGCGCCACAAAAAAACGCTTAAAAGTAAAGCCACCTTTTTTTAACGGTAATGAATTATTCTGCATAAATAAACTTCTTAAACAAAGGCTTGTTAGATGCTATCGCATCAGCCCAGCGAGTCGGTTCTGGCAAACGATAGCCCCGCAAGCATAAATTAACCCATTTTAAGGCACTATCTTGACTTACTCGGTGACCTGTTGAAATAAATAAAGGATTGCAATTATTTTTACTACATAAAACCCAACCAATCTGTTCTTGCTTGTCTTGTAAAGGTGTTACATTACCTGCTTGCTTAGGTAATATTTCGTATTGACCGCAAAGCCTTTTTTTAGCAATACCAATTGTTGGCATATCTAACAACAAGCCGAAATGACTCGCAATACCTAACCGCCTAGGATGTGCAACACCTTGCCCATCAACTAACAATAAATCAGGCTTTTGTTTTACCTGCTGCCAAGCGGCAAGTAGCGCAGGGTATTCCCGAAAAGACAAATAACCAGGAATATAAGGAAACCCTGTCTCAACCCGAGCAATATAATACTCAACAACCTCGAAAGTTGGATAGCGCAAAATAACGATTGCTGCTCGAGTAATCTTGCCATTATCTTCAAAACCGACATCAGTACCACCAACGTAATTTATTGACGGATTAAAGTCATCATCGCATTTAACCTGCTTGGCTAACGCCTGCTGTGTTTGCATTAATTGTTCTAAATTGATAGACATTTTTATTCTGTTCAGTATCATTATTCCAATAGATTGATTTTATCAGAATTAGCATGCCATATACATTAGCAAATCCTACCGAGTTAACAGAAGAAATCAAAAAAAGTCGTTTTATTGTCAATGCAGCGCCAGTCACATCAGCTGAACAAGCCACCGACTTTATTAATCAAATAAGCGATCTCAACGCCACCCACAACTGCTGGGCATGGAAGATTGGGCAACAATACCGATTTAATGACGATGGCGAGCCCACTAGTACAGCAGGTCGCCCTATTCTTTCAGCCATTGAAGGGCAAGATTGTGACCAAGTGGTTGTAGTAGTGACTCGTTACTTTGGTGGCATAAAATTAGGTACTGGAGGATTAATTCGTGCCTATGGCGGTTCGGCTAGCCACTGCTTACAACAAGCTGAGCTAATTGAACTCATTGCCCGCATAACGCTACAATTTCACTGTTATTATAACGAATGGCCAATTATCGAAAATCGTCTAAAGGAACTTGATTCCATTGTTGAAAATCAAGAGTTTGATGCTGAAGGTGTAAAAGTAAACGTCGCTATCACAAAAGACAAATTGCAACTTCTACAAAAAAACATTAGCGACATCACTCGTGGACGAGTTATTATTGAATCATAAAAAGCCTTCCGATTAAGCATTGATTTTGTTGAAGTTTTTATGCGACAGTGACCACCTACACGGCAGTAAACCAGAAGCCAATATACTATAACTCCATTTAGCAAAAGGCAAACAGGATTTTTCTGTCAAAAATCCTTTTTTACAAGACATTATTAACCTTTTTTTTTATTGATTTTATTTTAAATGTGAAATATTACTATACATTATTTTTCTCACTATAAAAAATATGCTTTATTGCCAATAAACAATAATAAAATTACAATAATTTCACTTTAAACCACTTAAAGCAAAAAAAATGATTACTTACCACGATGCTACATTAGAAGATTTACCATTTATTGTTGATGTTTATAATTCAACAATTGCTGGCCGCCAAGTTACTGCCGATACAGTGCCTGTTTCTGTTGAAAGTCGATTGGATTGGTTTTACCAGCATAATCCTAAAAATCGTCCACTTTGGTTAATTAAATATCAAGATAGACCTTGTGGTTGGATTAGTTTATCTTCGTTTTATGGTCGCCCCGCTTTTTATAAAACCGTTGAGATTAGCTTATATCTTCATCAAGATTTTCGTGGCAAAAAAATTGGTCAATTTATGGTGGATAAAATCGAACAATTTGCTAAACAAGCTGGAATTGAGACAATTTTTAGCTATGTGTTTCGACATAACTTACCTAGTGTTAATTTATTTAAAAAAATGCAGTATCAACAATGGGGACTTCTTCCAAAAATTGCTGAATTAGATAATGTTCAGCGTGATTTAGTGATATTAGGTAAACGGTTAAATTAACTGACCTCTATCAATAAAATTTACCTATTCAAAAGGATTTTTTAATGAGCACCTTTAATGATATTAAATATTACGCCAGTCAATCTAAAATCACCACAACGCTGGTAGTAATCAATATTCTGTGTTTTTTTGCATTTCGGCTAATTGATAGCCGTGGGTTTTCGTCATTATATGAAAATCATTTTTTGATTGATTGGGGAGCCGATGTTGCGGAGTTAACTTTTTCTGGCCAATATTGGCGCATGTTTACTAATTTATTTATGCATGTCAGTTTTACTCATTTAGCTATGAATATGCTGGCATTATGGAGCATTGGTCCTATTTTAGAACAGCGCATTCCTTGCCTTGCTTTTGTTGGCATTTACTTTTTTTCAGGGCTAGTAGGAAGCTTATCAAGCGATATTGCCACCATCAATCAAAATGTGATTAGCTGTGGTGCTTCGGGTGCTATTTTGGGTATTATTACCGCATTGTTGGCTTATTGTTTGGTGTTTAAAACCAATATACAAGAAATGCCAGTCAAAGCAATGCTGGTGAGTTTAGTATTAACTGCTGGGTTAGGGTTATTGCCATCTATCGATAATATGGCGCATATTGGTGGTGCTTGTGCTGGTTTTGTACTTGGTGGGGCTGTTTCGTTATGTATTAAAATGTTCAAATACCCAAGTAAGTTAACTCTGCTTATTATTGGTTTTGTATTTATTGTGACTGCATTGGGGATCTATGTGCAATATATGCACTATGCTTTGCCTAGTGGTTATTATGTCTATTATTAATAATAAAAAGGCGCTGATTATCATTAAACAGCGCCTTATTTATGCAAAAGCTATTTAAAAGCTATTTAAAATCCGTGCAGGCTCAATCTTACAAGCACGTTTAGCTGGATAATAGCTAGCAATTAAGCTAAGTAACATGGCGGTTATAAACACTATTACCACATCAAACAGATGAATTTCGGATGGTAAAAAATCAATAAAATAGATATTGCTATTTAAGATTTTATGCCCCATTAATGACTCAATAAAGCCCATGATGTTAGAAAGTTGCCATGACAATATTACGCCTAAAATAACTCCAATTAGACTGCCAATTAACCCTGAAATCACTCCATACCATATAAAAATATGTTTGATTAAACGATTAGTTGCGCCTAGGGTCTTTAATATGGCAATATCACGCTGTTTATCTTTTACGGCAATGACTAAAGTGGATACAATATTAAAACAGGCCACGCCAATCACTACAATCATGGCCAGATACATGATTTGCCTAATCATTTGAATATCACGATACATAAAGCCAAACGTCTGTTCCCAACTATTAAATAACAGATCTTCGTCAAGCCCTAATGCTGCTTGACCAATAAGGTTATTGGATTGATAAACGTCTTTTACATTTACCATAATACCTGTAACGCTATCGCCCATATTTAGTAATTTCTGTGCATCTGTTAATGGAATTAAAGCCATGTTATTACTCAAGCTGCCACTTAATTCTAAAATCCCTACTACTTGCAAACGGACTCTTTTAGGTGGTTTGAGTTGATTTGGACTACTCGAAACAGGAATTAATAAAGAAACCCATCCCCCTTCTCTCACTGATAAATTTTTAGCAAGCCCTGCTCCAATAATAATTTGTTGGTTATCGGGCTTAAAATCTTGCCATTTATTATTCAGTACATAATTCGGTAGTGAACTGATTTGCATTTCTTGTTCAGGGTCAAGACCCTGTACTTGCACAGCACCAAGTTTGCTACCGTTTTCAATTAATCCAGTAAAATTAACAAATGGTAAGGCTGATACAATATTATTATTGTTTTTAAGTTCTTGTTGAACGTGTTGCCAATTATCTAAATTGCCGTATTTTGGATAGAATTGTCCATGTGGCACTACCGATAACACTCGATTGTGTAATTCACGCTCAAAGCCATTCATGGCACTTAAGCCAATAATTAATGCCGCAATACCAATAGCAATGCTGAGTGTTGAGATAATCGAAATTAACGACACCATACCACTTTTGCGACGCCCTTTTCGAAATTTTATGGCGGTAATTAAAGATAAATTCATATTAATTATCCATTAATTGTTATCTAATGATGCGCTATCAGAAAGTTGACCATCTCTCATCACCATTTGTTTATCAAGTTTATTGGCAAGCTCAAGATCATGTGTAACAACCAAAAACGCAGTTCCATGTTCACGATTTAATTTAATCAGTAGCTCAAAAATAGAATCGGCTGTTGATTTATCAAGGTTACCTGTTGGCTCATCAGCCATTACTAAAGCGGGGTTATTAATTAATGCACGCCCTATTGCCACTCGTTGGCGTTCTCCGCCAGACAACTCGGAAGGACGATGATTTGCTCGTTTGACTAAATTAACCGACTCTAGCATTGCCATAGCCCGTTTTTTAGCTTCGTTGGGTAAAACGCCGCCAATTAATAGTGGCATGGCTACATTTTCAAGCGCGGTAAAGTCAGGCAATAGGTGGTGAAATTGGTAAACAAAGCCAATTTCTTGATTGCGTAGACGTGCCTTTTCTTGTTCAGATAATTGATTTAACTGATGTGATTTAAAAATAATTTCGCCAGATGTGGGATTATCTAAGCCACCAAGCAAATGCAGTAAAGTGCTTTTACCTGATCCTGAACTACCTATAATGGCGAGTAATGATTGTGAATAAATGTCAAACGAGACATTTTTTAAAACCTCGGTTACCATTTTGCCTTCGTTATAAGTTTTATAAAGATTTTTGGCACTTAGTAATATTTGTGAATTATTCATAACGTAAAGCCTCGGCAGGTTGAATATTGGCTGCACGATATGCAGGATAAAGTGTTGAAATTAGCGATAACATAAGCAATCCAATAATAATTAAAATAATTTGCGATGGTTCAACCAATGAAGGTAGCAAGATACCAGCTAAAGATAAACCTAACAATTGCATGATTTCGTTTAAGTTAATAGCAAGTAGCAGTCCTAAGGCGCTACCTAATAACGTGCCAATTATTCCTGAACTTGCACCTTGAATAATAAAAATTAACATAATTTTAAAGCGAGACAGACCTTGTGTTTTTAAAATAGCGACTTCGCCTTGCTTTTCCATCACCAACAAGCTTAATGAAGTAATAATGTTAAAAGCCGCTACAATCACAATCAGGCTAATGAGTAATCCCATGACATTTTTTTCCATTTTAATGGCTTGAAATAATTCACCGCGTTTAGCTCGCCAATCTTTAAAGACTAATCCTTCAGGTAATGGGGTATTGGTTATCGAGGCAATATCCAGTGGTTTATCTAAAAATAGGCGCCAACTGCTAATCATATTAGGAGGATAACGTAATAAGTTTTTAGCGTCAGATTGATTGACATAAATAAGCGTTTGATTGATATCGTGGTTAACCGTAAACAGTCCTACAATATTAAATAAACGCTGGGAAGGTATACGCCCAACTGGGGTAATTTGACTTGCATCTGTTACCATTAAACGTATTTTATCGCCAACGGTTACACCTAATTGATTAGCTAACGTTTGCCCTATGATAACATTGTATTGCCCTGCTTGAAGATCTAAGAACGATCCACTATAGATATAATCATTAATAGGATCATCATCTTCTGGGTTAATGCCCATTAGTGTGCTTACAGTGATACTTTGCTCACTTTGCAAAACCACATCACTCGACACCAAAGAACTAATACGATTAACACCTTGAATCTGATTAAATTGCTCACGAGTAATGACCTTAGGATCTATCCTACCTTGTGGTGTTGTGATCTGGGCTTGAGGTAAAAACTTTAAAATACTACTTTGCATCTGATCTTCAAGCCCGTTCATGACTGATAAGACCACAATTAGACCAATTGAACCTAACATAATCCCAATCATCGACAACCATGATACAAAGCGACCAAACCCATCCGTTTTTTGCCCGTATACATAGCGCAAACCAATAAAAAATACTAATGGACGAAATATTTTTGACATAAACGTATATATTACCTGAAACTTTTTTACAAAGTTTTGCTAGTTAAATGCAAGGTGCTTATCATACAGGATTAAACAGTTATAGAAAACAACCTCATACTTACGTTATAATCTGACAATAAATTTTCAGCGACATCAACGAACTCATCATGTCTAAAACAGTTAATATTTCAAACTTAATTCCTCAAAAATCAGGTGAAGTAAAGCAAATTGGGCAGCTAGTTGGCTCTTCCTTATCACAATTTTGCGCTCAAGCTATAGATGCACATGAAGGTATAGTTGTGATTGTCACTGATGATATGCAACAAACTTCGCGCATTCATGAAGAACTAAAGCAGTTTACATCCTTCCCTTCTATTATCTTTCCAGATTGGGAAACATTGCCTTATGACAGCTTTTCTCCTCATCAAGATATCGTATCAGAACGCTTATCTTGCCTTTATCATCTTGGACATTTAACCAAAGGGGCGTTAATTTTACCCATTAATACCTTAATGCAAAAAGTCTGCCCACAAAGTTATTTGGGTGGACATGTTTTTATAATGAAAAAAGGCTTACAAATTAGCCGAGAACATTTACGCCTTCAACTTGAAAATGCTGGCTATCGTTCAGTCAGCCAAGTTATGGAGCATGGCGAATATGCTACTCGTGGAGCGCTTTTTGATATCTACCCCATGGGCAGTGATAAGCCTTATCGCATCGATTTTTTTGATGATGAAATCGACAGTATCCGTACTTTTGATGTCGAAACTCAACGTACCTTTGGTGAAATTGCTGAAATACAATTGCTACCAGCCCATGAGTTTCCTTTCGATAAAACAGCTATTGAGTTGTTTCGTAGTCAATGGCGAGAACAATTTGAGGTTAGATTAGACTCAGAAAGCATCTATCAACAAGTTAGTAAAAATATTTTGCCAACTGGTATTGAATATTGGCAAGCCCTGTTTTTTAACGAACCATTAACACCTCTATTCTCTTATTTTTTAGCAAATAGCTTAATTATAAATACAGTTAATATTGAGCAATATGCTAACAAATATTGGCAAGATATTACCCAACGTTATGAAAGTCGCAAAGTCGATCCTATGCGACCATTACTTGCACCAAATGTTATTTGGTCTAAAACTGACGAGATTTTTGCCAATTTCAAAAACTACCCAAGAATGGTTTTATCGCATGCAATAACGACTGAATCAAATAAAAACGTTAATTTTCCTTATGTAGCATTACCTAATATTGCTATTGAGATCCAACAAAAAGATCCTTATTTGCAATTTCAAAAATTTGTTGAAAATTTTGCAGGAACAATCATCTTTTCGGTTGAATCAGAAGGACGCAAAGAGGCTTTACAAGAAATTCTTGGACGAATTCGTATTCATCCCACTACCATCAATTTACTTGATGAACGAAAAAACAGTGATAGCCGATTTTATTTAATCGTTGGAGCTAGTGAACAGGGCTTTATCAATCAGCAAGATAATTTTGCCTTTATTACTGAAAATGAGCTATTAGGACGACGAGTAGTTCGTCGTAAAAAAGAAAATAAACAAGCTATCAATACTGATTCACTTATTCGTAGTTTAGCTGAGCTAACACCCGGCAAACCCGTTGTCCATTTAGAACATGGCGTTGGTCGATATGCAGGACTTACCACATTAGAAACAGGTGGGATTACGGCTGAATATCTTATTCTATTATATGCCAATGATACCAAGCTTTATGTTCCTGTTTCATCATTAAATCTAATTAGCCGTTATTCTGGTGGCGATGAAGAAAACGCACCACTCAATAAATTAGGTACTGATGCTTGGAGTAAAGCGCGGCAAAAAGCGGCCGAAAAAGTACGAGATGTTGCAGCTGAATTACTAGATATTTACGCTGAACGTGAAAGTAAACCCGGATTTGAATTTAAACAAGACCGAGAGCAGTATGAACTATTTTGCCAAGGGTTCCCTTATCAAGAAACTGATGATCAACAAAATGCCATTGGGACAGTAATTGGCGATATGTGCTCTCCTTATGCCATGGATAGATTAGTCTGTGGTGATGTTGGATTTGGTAAAACAGAAGTAGCGATCCGAGCTGCTTTTTTAGCCGTTATTAATCATAAACAAACAGCAGTTTTAGTTCCTACAACTTTACTTGCAGAACAACATTACGAAAGCTTTTGTGATCGCTTTGCAAACTGGCCAATTCGCATAGAAAGCCTGTCTCGATTCAAAACCGCCAAACAACAAAAAAGTATTATAGAAGCTCTTGGTGAAGGCAAAATTGATATTGTAATTGGCACACATAAATTGTTACAAGAAGATATCAAATGGAAAGATTTAGGCCTGTTGATTGTTGATGAAGAACATCGTTTTGGCGTCCGCCAAAAAGAACGAATTAAAGCAATGCGAGCAAACATTGATATTCTAACACTAACCGCAACGCCAATTCCAAGAACCCTCAACATGGCAATGAGTGGTATGCGGGATCTTTCTATTATTGCGACCCCTCCAGCTCGCCGATTAGCAGTGAAAACCTTTGTTAGAGAATATGATGATCTCGTGATTAGAGAAGCCATTTTGCGTGAAATTTTACGTGGTGGTCAGATTTATTACTTACACAATGATATTTCTGATATCGAAAAAGTAAGCGAAAAACTTGCAGAGCTGGTGCCCGAAGCACGAATTACCATTGGTCATGGGCAAATGCATGAACGCGACTTAGAGCGCATAATGAATGACTTTCATCATCAACGTTTTAATATACTTGTTTGTACAACCATTGTTGAAACTGGTATCGACATTCCTAATGCCAATACCATTATCATTGATCGTGCCGATAAATTTGGTTTAGCCCAGTTACATCAGCTCAGAGGACGAGTTGGACGTTCTTATCATCAGGCTTACGCTTATCTATTAACCCCACATCCTAAATTACTCACTAAAGATGCCAAAAAACGCCTAGAAGCAATTGCCTCACTTGAAGATTTAGGTGCAGGTTTTGCTTTAGCCACACACGATCTTGAAATTCGAGGTGCTGGGGAGTTATTAGGCAGCGATCAAAGCGGTCAAATTGAGACCATTGGCTTTAACCTCTATATTGAGCTACTTGATGAGGCCGTCAAATCACTAAAAGAAGGCAAAGAGCCAACACTTGAATCATTACTCAATAATCAACAAACAGAAATTGAGTTACGCTTACCAACACTTATTCCTGATGATTTTATTCCCGATGTTAATACACGTTTATCACTATATAAACGTATTGCGAGTATCACCGATCTTATCGAACTCACCGATATTCAAGTTGAAATGCGTGATCGTTTTGGTAAATTGCCCGATGTAGTGCTTTTTTTACTAGAAACTACCAAAATCCGTTATCACGCAACTCAATTAGGCATTACTAAGATTGAATTTGGTGAAAAAGGCGGTTATATTGAATTCGGTAATAATAATAAGGTGTCAGTCGATTACTTAATTGAAATAATTCAAAAAGAACCAAAAAATTATCGCTTAGAAAGTTCAAATCGATTAAAATTACAAAAATCAGAATTGCAACGAATCGATCGTATTGAATATATCAAAAATTTGTTGTCTGACTTTACAAATCATCAAGAATGATAATCTAAAATAGAACAAATAACTAAGAGAACTATAATGAAAAAACACACACTTGCTATAGGAATAGTTGCCGTATTAGGAATTGCATATGTAGGTACGTCATGGTACACAGGCAACATGATCGAAAATAATATCGATAACCAATTGACACAAATTACAAACAAAATTAATCAAACTCAAGACGATTATACGTTTAACATTATAAAAAGTAATTATGAAAAGAATATCTTCTCAACTAAATTACATTTAACCGTTACAGCGTCACTTCAAAACGCTATAGGTGAAGATGTGCAACCAAAAACCGTATTTGATGATGATGTTACCATTCATCATGGTCCTTTTCCTATTGCCGCGCTCGCCAAAGGGAGTTTTGCGCCACAAATGGCTTGGTTAGAATACGAAATGAGTCAACAGAATAATCCGACACTTTGGAAACTAGCTGGCAATCAGCCCTTTATTACAGGGCATGCAGGTGTAAGTTATGGCGAATATATCACCGTAAAATTAGCAAGTAAAGCGATAAAAGTTACCCAAAATGAAGTTCCATTCTTTCCAAGAATTGATAGTGCATTAGAACTTGGTGAAGGCAATTACACCTTTGGTAGTTATGCTACTGGCTCTGACATATCAACTAAAATTGAAATCGATAAAATATTATTAACCTACCCTGCATCATTTAATTCAAAACCAGTTTCGGTTTTTATTAATAAATTCGTTATGGACGAAAAAAATGTCCTAAATGACGTCACCAATACTGTTGATGGATCATTTTCAAGTAGTGTTGGCTCAATTATTTATGGTCAACAAAATTTGGGCAATGGCTCGATAGATATTGACTTTAAGGGAATTGATAAGCATCTATTTACCAATCAATTGGGAATAGGTTATCCTGACTCAGATGATACCAACCAAAAACACTCCATTAATTTTTCACTAAACAAATTAAATTGGCACAATCCTGCTGGTGATATTAATCTTAACATAATGTTTGATATGTCCGATATTGATACTACAGCTATGGATGAGGCTGATTATGACAAAATCAACACATTAAAATTAAAACTTGAAGCACCATTTGACGTATTAGCTCATATGTCAGCACAAATCGAAAACCCTAACTCTAACGATGTCACACCAGAACAAATTGCTAAAGCAAATCAAAACCTACAAATGATGTCTGCATTTTTTATGAGTAGCTCTCAATTTTTGACTTCAAGCAATGGTAAAACCAATGGTATCTATTCTGATATAAGCCTAACCAAAGATAGTGATGAAGTTAACGTAAATGGTAAAAAAGTAACAAAAGAAGAATTCTTTGAACAATTATAATTAGCTAATTTATTATTCAAACTAACCTATTTAGTTCCGCCACTAATTTTGGCGGAATTTTATTATTTTTAACTTAAGCAAAAAAATTTATGAATACAAATTCATCATCCACAACCGAAAACCAATTTAAACGAACAATGAAAACCCGTCATTTAATTATGTTGTCACTGGGTGGCGTTATTGGTACAGGTTTATTTTTTAATACTGGTTATATTATTGCTACTGCTGGAGCTATTGGCGCTATTATTGCTTATTTAATTGGTGCACTAGTTGTTTATTTAGTGATGCTGTGCCTAGGCGAACTGGCTGTTGCTATGCCTGAAACAGGTGCATTTCACACTTATGCTTCTCGCTTTATTAGTCCTGGCACTGGTTATACCGTTGCTTGGCTGTATTGGTTAACTTGGACAGTGGCACTTGGTTCAAGTCTAACCGCAGCTGGATTATGTATGAAGTATTGGTTCCCTACTGTTTCGGTCTGGATTTGGTGTTTAATTTTTTGTATCGTAATCTTTGCATTAAACATTATAACCGCTCAATTCTTTGCCGAAAGTGAATTTTGGTTTTCAATCATTAAAGTCATCACTATTATTATTTTTATTGTTGCTGGAGCTGCTGCTATCTTTGGTTTTGTTCCTATGAAAAATGACATGCCAGCACCTTTTTTACACAATATTACCGATAATGGCTGGTTTCCTAATGGTATAACACCAATTATCATGACGATGGTTTCAGTTAATTTTGCCTTTTCTGGTACCGAGTTAATTGGTATTGCTGCGGGCGAAACTCATAATCCCGAAAAATCGATTCCACTGGCCATTAAAACAACAATTTTAAGATTGATTCTCTTTTTTATTGGAACAATTATAGTGTTAGCCGCTCTACTACCTATGGATCAAGCTGGCGTTATTACTAGTCCATTTGTAATGGTATTTGAAAATATCGGTATTCCATATGCTGCTGATATATTTAATTTTGTCATTTTAACTGCTATTTTATCAGCCGCTAATTCAGGACTTTATGCCTCTGGGCGTATGATGTGGTCGTTGTCTAATCAAGGTACACTACCAAAGTGCTTTGCTAAATTAACCAATAAAGGTATTCCAATGATCGCTATTGCAGTAAGTATGCTTGGTGGATTGTTAGCGTTATTTTCAAGCGTGATAGCTCCTGATACTGTATTTGTAGCATTAACCGCTATTTCTGGTTTCGCCGTGGTAGCAGTTTGGTTAAGTATTTGCGCTTCACATTACTTTTTTAGAAAGCAACTATCAGAAACTCAAAAAAACACCTTAAAATATAAAGCACCATTTTACCCTTTTGTGCCAATTTTAGGGTTTATTTTGTGCTTGATTGCTTGCATTGGTTTAGCATTCGATCCAGAACAACGCATTGCGCTTTATTGCGGTATTCCTTTTGTAATTGTCTGTTTTATTGCGCATCACTTTACCCAATCTTATCAAAAACGAGCAGTAAAAGATGACAAGTTATAATCCAATTTGTGCACTATTCAAACAAAAAAATTACATTATTATTGATGGTGCGCTAGCAAGCGAACTACAACGCCGTGGATGCGATCTTAATGATAGTCTATGGTCGGCAAAAGTATTAATTGAAAAACCCGAACTGATCTATCAAGTTCATTATGACTATTTTAAAGCTGGCGCCGATTGCGCTATCACCACCAGCTATCAAGCCACACCAGTAGGGTTTGAAAAAAAAGGAATTACTTTTGATGAATCTATCAAATTAATAAAAAAAAGCGTTGAACTTGCACAGCAAGCTAAACAGCAGTATTTGAATGAAACAAAGCAAAATAAAACGTTACTGATTGCTGGGTCAGTTGGTCCCTATGGAGCATATCTTGCTAATGGGTCAGAATATACTGGCGACTATCAACTAACTGAAGCTGAATTTATTGATTTTCACCGTGACCGCATTCAAGCCTTGATAGATGCCCAAGTTGATATACTTGCTTGTGAAACGTTACCTTCTTTTGCTGAAATTAAAGCGTTAGTTAAATTGATACAGCAGTTTCCAACTATCAATACATGGTTTTCATTTACATTAAAAGATGCCCTGCATCTTAGCGACGGTACACCATTATTACAAGTAATAGATTATTTAAACAACTTCGAGCAAATTGTAAGCCTTGGTATTAACTGCATTGCGTTAGAAAGTGTTACTCCAGCATTAGAAGTGCTAAATAAGCTTACAACCAAACCATTAATTGTTTATCCAAATTCAGGTGAACAATATGATCCAATAACAAAACAGTGGCACAAGAACCATCAACATGATTGCACCTTCAAAAATCAACTACCAACCTGGACAAAATTAGGTGCAAAATTAATTGGCGGTTGCTGCCAAACAACACCGAATGAGATTAAAGAGATTGTGAGATTATTAAAGGATTATTAATTTTATTGTGATTGGATTTTGAGCATGAAGATCTATTACTGTAGTTTTGCCATAATATATAAAGCAGTTTCAAATCCAATCAACGCAACATAACCAAAACATGACAAGTTGATTTTTAATTTTTATTTATTAAATTAACGTCCAGAATTTCTGTAAATAAATTTGTAGTACGATGAAAGCTACTGAATAAATGGTTATAAAATTTAATTAGCTTGGTTACAAATCACAATTAAAAGTGGAACAAGTGAGTAAAATAGGTTTAGTAGATTTTACTATATTCACAAATTAACTTTCTCTTTAAATAAAATTTAATGATACTCACTTAATTTTAATAGATTTCACTAGTAACTATTTTATACAACTTATTTGCACATAATCAGAATATTCATGATAAGTTAAATACCACTAATTATTGATTTATTATTTTCATTATAAATGCAATAAAAAATTTCATCACTTTCAGAATGAGTAGAACGAAAAAATAAATGACAAAAAAGAATACAAAAATATAACCCCACAGAATAAAAAATATAAAGGAGTCGGCTAGCAGATAGTCTGTATTTGTAAATAAATAGGTTGCATTATCAAAATCTTCTATAGTCAAATAATTGATACGGACTAAAAATATGCCCAATCCAATGATCAATATAATAGCAAATACAAATAATAAAAATTTAATCGTTAACGATTTAAATGAAGTTGATTTATTATCTTTAGGACCAAATAGTATCATTTTCGCTGATTTAACAAACATGGTAATTAAAAAAAAATAGGTAGCAAATTAATGCCAATATCATCACCATACCAGCACTGCCAGCTTGTTCACAATCATCAGCTCGCATATAAAATATGCAAAATACCAAAAATACCCCATAACTAATTAATAACTCTTTAATCAATCTCCTATCTTTTACATAATCTTTAATTATTTCAATCATTCCCAATAACTTCTTATAATTAAATAAATTTATATCTACCTAAGTAGAACTAATGTTAATAATAATTTTATTCATTTCAAATTCAATTTAATAAGCTGATGAATGATGCATTATGATCTATTTAATTTCAATTATTATTTAATATAAATTTTTTATTGTTATTTTGACCAAACTTACTAAGTTAGTAACAAATTTTAGATGTTAATTGATATATTGGTTTCGAATGGTGGCCCCTACTACCTCCATACAAATTACAAATGATATTATTAATCAATATATTATATTAAACTCACCTTTTAACGTATAACATAACGTATAACATCAATCTATGTTAGTCGATTCCTACCTAAGGAATCATTTCAACATTACCAATTGAAGAGTTAAAAGAAAAACTTCTTTTTTTCAATTTTATAACACTAACAACACTAATAAAATTAATGATTAATAATCAACACGTTAACCAAGTGTTATTATAGTGTTGTATGTTGTTAATGACATGGTAATATAAAGTTACTATCACATAACATTAGAGGAATAACTATGGAAAAAAAACAACGTGAAAGCCTTAAAGAATTTCTAATTAATAGTGAAAGTTTTTGTGAAAGCTATTTAGCTATATTAAATAGTTCTATGCCATGCATACTAATAACAGGGTTTATTTTTTTAAGCATGAAGAAAGGTACTTCATTATATGGTTTTGATTGGATAGTACCAATTTACCTTTTAATTTTTCCTTGGGTTATTTGGTTAATTCCGACCTATATGAAGATAAAAAAGCTTGGATTGAAAAATAAAAAAATGATTTTAGCTCTTATAGTTATATATGTTTTAATGATGATACTATTCACTGTAATGCCCTTTACAAAAGATTAGTTATAACTCAATCCCTTTAAAATTATCTAACGCTTGTTGTTGTTCGTCGGATAGATTGATATCTACCTCACCATATTCAAGCAAGTAAGTGCCGAATGACATTAGGAAAGCAACCGCAGGATCTATCTTGTTGGCTGCTTTCTTTTTATTGGGTTTAATATTTGCATTAGCATCAGTTTCCATAACCACATTACCTACCGCCCAAGAGAGAACAGGATCGCCATTGTGCCTAATGCGTTTACGGCTAATAAATACTTCTGCTGTTTTTGAAGTTGGGCTGTATCGTGCATAGGTTTGAGGGAATGGCTCAACATCTAAGCCGATATTTTGTAATTGCGTGCGTAATTGTGTGGCGTTCCAAACATCAAAACCAATTAACTTAATATTAAATTGTTCGCTGTCTTTTAAAATATCATCTCTAATCTGGTCATAATCGATACAATCGCCTTTCGTTACCCTAATCCAACCCTGATCAACCCATTTACGGTATATTTCTCTGTTTTTGTTAGCTACGTTAGTAAGCTGAAATTCAGGAATATAATGCCTTGTTAATAGTCTTACCTCTGTTTCAAACGGAAACGAATAACAGACACTAGTAATATCACTAGTAGATGATAAATCTAATCCAGCATAGCAATCTAAGCCTTTTAAATCATCTTCTGAGTAATCAGCCTTACACGCAATCCAGCTACCAGTATTTACCCAAGGAGTTGCACCATTACACCAAATATTAAAGCGTTTTGTGAGCATTTCAACCCACTGCGAGGGTATGCCTCTGGCTTTCTTAATGGTGTCCTCTAAGGCAACCCTATCGACGGAGATGTCAAGATTGGGATTGGCTTTTATCCATAAATTAGGGTTGTCGATTTCGCTCTCATCGTCCAGTTCGTAAATAAGCACAAATTGCGATTCGTTAACCTCGTCACCTGCTAAAATCTGGCAACAATAATCATAATGCTGTTTACAGGCTGATATTGTGTTACTGCCTGCGGTAGTGATGGCAAATAAAATCCCCTCAGGTCTTGCGCCCATACCTAACTCAAGAGCTGAATATACGCCATTATCAGGGTGTAGATGATATTCATCCACAATGGATAAGCTAGGGTTAGTCCCCTCAATAGTAGCAGCCTTTGACGCCAAAGGACGTAATAGACTATTTTGCTTAGGATTGATGATTTTATGCTGTTGAATGGTGACCCTTTTCTTTATTGGCTTGCTTAATATGGCCATCTGTCTTGCATCATCAAACACAATTCGGGCTTGGTCACGGCTAACGGCTGCGGTATAGATATCTTGTTGCCCTTTTTCCATCACTAAGAACCAGTTAGCCAATATTGCCGCTGTTGTTGATTTGGCGTTTTTTCTCGGTACTTGTACATAGGCACTGCGATACTTTCGGAGTCCTGTTTTAATGTGCTTAAATCCTAGCAGATTAGCAAATAAAAATTGTTGCCACGGTTCAAGCTCGATGGCTTTACTTCGCAGGTGACCTTTAACATGTGGACATACTTTTGAAAATGAAACGAATTTAGTTACTACTTCACTATCAAAAGAGTAATTTGGATTTTCCAAATCAATAAAATAGCGATTTACTGCTTGTTTTAGGCGTTTACAAGCAGGAATATCCCCATTTTTAACCGATAACGCGTAATTATGCCAAGCGGTCAAGCTCGTCTTCCTCTTCAACTTCTACGGGATTTTTGCGACGACTAACAGGGTCGAAGCCCAGTAATGAAGCCATTTTAATCATAATTTTTTCAGCTTCTGACTTTGCACTTAATGCAGGGTTACGGCTTTCTGTACCTTGTGAGTTAACGATTGAAAACCCACGCGTTGCAATGTCTTCCATTGCTTTACGATACATTGAGTAATTAACGCAATATAGCTCTAAGTTGGTCCAATCGGCTGGTTGAATGTCATCACGCTGTGCTAAGTGATCGGCTCTAAGTTTCCATTGTTCTTTGGCTAATTTATCTAAATATTTTGGTGCTTTCATCTTATTATTTTTCCTCTACTTTCTAAAAAATCACTGTGCATAAAAATTTGAGGAGGGGGGCGGTCTTTTAGCTTTTTGAATTTCTTTGAACATTCCCCCCTACCCACTCATCATATCTGAGGACTGCTATCAGTTGTCTTTATTATGAAGATGACCCAAATCCTCGTTTATCGATTACTCTTGTCTTATAGCTATGACAATCACGGCATAATGGTTGATGATTACTTGCTTGCCAAAAGAGAGGGTCACTTTGTCCATTCTCAACAGGTTTGATATGGTCTATCACAGTAGCAGGAGTGAGTAATCCTTTATCATTACACATTTTGCATAGTGGGTTGTGCCTAAGGTACTCAGCTCGATATATTTGCCATCGATGATTATAGCCTCGTTGTGCTGCTGTTCCTCGTGCTTTATCTTGCTGTTTATCTCTTCTATGCTCATTACATCGTCCTGATTTAACACGGTTACGACAATTAGGATATGAACATCTCTTTAATGGTTGTATTGGCATCATTCACCTAATAGATAGCTGGGTCACGGTAGATACTCCACAATGAAGAAATAGCTAACGGCACTTCGCTTACGGTGTTAGTACTAACCATTTCTCGGTTCTGATATAGATGAGCTATATACATAAGACAACCTGCTTTGATTGCTGGCGTGAATTCCTGTATATCAAATGATTTTCCTATATGCTTTTGACAAACTTCAAGAGCAGCATCTATATAGATTTGAAGTAAGCTATCTTCTAAGGTGTCACTGTCATCAATACGGCAATGTAACTTAACTTCTTGTAAGGTAATATTAGCCATCGTTTAAACCAGCCTCACATAACAATTCTAAATAAGTTCTTTTTGCGTCAGGTAATACAGCTTTAATATTTAAATATTGTGAGCCAGCTATCAGGTACTTAATCCGCCAAGTGGTATCAATATCCTTACGGTAGCGAATATAAACCCTTATAGTGGTACCGCTCATCTCTTGCTGTGATAACATAAGCTCTTTACCCGTTACCGCTTTAACCTCAGCCCATACGTTTGCAATATCTACCCAGTTTTGAATTACTTGACCAAAATCATCACGACTAGATTGATATTTTTGTAAAGTTATTCTGCTTCTTAATCGTCCTGCTTTCATGTAGCTGGCTCCGTCTTAACTTCAACAGTTTGCTTCCATGCCTGACTAAATTCTTCGCCTCCCTCATAAGGAGGTAATCCCTCTTTTAGTCGTGCTTCATTAGGATTCATTACCCCTGATTTAATCGCAATGTTATAACTATTAAAGCGATCTATAGGGCTAGTACGCATCAGATCGGATGTATCAAATTCAATTAAGTAACGGCTTTTATCTTGACTAACATCAATCATCAAGGCATCTTTTAATTGTTGTTCAAAGTTAGTTAGCCATGGTCTTAGCGTTAATGTTAAAAATGAGCGTGTAGCTTCTGAAAAGTTACTGTATGAGCTATGGGAATATTCTTGTATAAACATCGGGCTAATGTTAAAAATACGTGCAATATCTTCAATAGTAAACCGCCTGCTTTGCAACCACTCAGCATCTTGATTACTCATGCCTAATTGCTCGTATTTCATACCGCCCTCAAGGATAGGCGTTTTCCCTGCATTTTTTGCCCCTTTATAACGCTCTAATGCGTTTAGGGCTTTTTTGCCTTTTGCGTCGTCCATCCATTCAGCCATAGAAACATAACCACTAGCCATTAAGCCATTTTTCATGACAGATGAGCCATGGCGTTGCTGCGCTAGCCCCAATCCTATTGCTTCACGGCAAATAGTTACAGGGGAACGCCCAATAAAGCCATCATCACTCGCATAACGTAAATGTAATACTTCATCTTGTAAGTAATTTGTGACATTACCATCCTCATCAACAATGGAGTAAGCATAACGTCCATTACCTAATCTTTTTGGCGTAACAGCATAAGGTGGAAAGCTTTCAAGCCCACTAGGTCGCCCATCATTACCCCAATGAATGACCGCATAAGCATTACCACCTAATAAACAGTGGCGCATCATCGTGCGTTTAAACTGGTAAGGTGTCTGTTTGGTGTTTGGCATCTCATTTAGCAAATATTCAACAGGGTGGCTTGATATGCGTTCACGTTCGCCTTTTTTGTTAAGCTTGTAGAGATAACACGGCATTGAGGCAACGGCTTCACTGATTACCGTGACCGCATTCATTACTGCAGGCAATGCTTCGGCAGAACTCGGCGATACATATTCACCTGAATTGGTATTAGGCAAGCCAAGGTAAGAGATTAACTCGTCAACCGTCATGCTTCGTTGCTCTTTCTTCTTTCGGCTAAATAATCCCATGTTTATAACAACTCCATAAGGTCAAGCCATGCTTTACTTAAATCAGGCTGTAATTTTGTTTTAGCTTCAAGCATCGAGCGTTTAGCAATTTGGATATCACTTTCTTGGTAGGCGGGTATACTAGTAACCGTTATCTCAAATAATTCTGCTTCGCTGACAGTTCTTAAACAAGGCTCTTGATTAAAATCCCATGATTCTTTAGTAGCCATAAATCCAAACGACATGCCTCGAATGTCACCACGTTCAACACTGACAAGTAAATCACGCCCCAATTGGGTATCGGGTGGTGTAAGTTCAAATCTTAGCCCAATATCATCTTCATTAAGAATTAGAGTATTAGAGGTGGTACGCCCTAGCAAAGATTTAGGATCATGCTCAAATAAAGCACGAATATCAGGATTATTATTCAGCGATTGACTAAAGGCTTTCGGTGCGAACTGCTCGTAAAATTCACCCCAAATTAATTGTGACCGGCTGTTCCATTTCACTACATAACCAACAAGCTTAGTATCGTCTCGTGTTATCTCAGTGCTTCTAATTTCATATTTTTTCTTATCCATATCAACCTCAAAGGGGCATATAGCCCCTGTTATTATTTGCCTGCTGATAGTTCTAAGATTTTGATAGCATTAGAATCCACCAAGCCACCACCTAAATACTTATCGGTATGAACTTTGTAAAATCCTGGTTCTGTGATGTTGTCGGGTCTGGTTCTTACTCCAGTTTCATGATCAACAATATAGTAACCCCGTTTAAAGTCACCCACCGCAACAACGGCACCCGTATCATTCATATTTTCTAAATAATGAACAGGTTTACCTAACAGCATATCAGGATCGCCTGCTTTTAAACCATCACGCCAAATATAATCACCATTACCATTTTTGAGTTTTTGTAATGTAGCAGCAGTATTTGAATTCATCACCCATACTGCATTTTTACGGTATTTCTTTTTAAGTTTAAAAAGTAGATCAATTAAACTATCTGCCGTGATTGTGGTAGTTGTCATCTTTTCCAGTGTGCCAAATGGACGCACTTTATCGGCTTGTGCTGCTTGCGGATAAGCAAGGAAGCCTTTAGCTTTCTTAGTACCACTACCATTAATTAAGTCTAATTCTTCGGTTTCGACAAACGTATCTTTGATTTCATCAGTTAACCAACTTAAAACATCCAAATCGCTAAAATCTAAAATTTCTTGGGTAGTTTTAGGATAAGCATAGATTGGATAAAGTTTAATTGAAACTTCTTCAAGTTTTGCCGTAGCGGTTTCCGTTCTAGCTATTCCCTCTTCGCCATGATTAACAACAGCGCCACCAACTGATACCAGCTTTTTATACTCATTTGAACCAATTTTTTTAACGGTACAAATTGCGCGCATTTCAGACTCATCCGATAACTGGCGCATGATTTCTTTATCTAACTCAGGAATAACCGTATAACCACCATCAGCAGGTACACCAGTCGATAACGAACGGCTTTCCCCCGTGCGGATATAGTTGCGTAACTCTTCATTAGTGAGTTTTTTATCGACGGGCTTACCTTTATCCGCAAGGCTACGCTCTTCATTGGCTAAGGTTTCATAGTTAGTAATATCTGTATTGAGTTGCTCGACATCAGCCTTAATGGTATCAAATTGTGTTTTTTCCTCAGGGGTCATACTGCGGTTTTCTTGCTCTGCTTTGTCAAGCATTGAGCGCATTTCGGCTACTTTGGCCGCTTTTAATTGACGTAATTCAATCAGTTTTTTCATATCTATATTTACCTGTATTAATAAATTATTTGCAGCGAGATATGAAAGGCTTTGAAAGTTGATAGTGGTTAAACTATAGAAGGTGCTGCGCTTTGGTTTTAGACTGCCATATCTGCGCTAATTCGTGGTTATTCTATTAACCCAAATAGCAGTCTAACAAAACAAAATAATATTGTTAATTCAATGAATTAGATAAAATCCACCTGAAAGCATGAAAACAAAATTATTTTATTTGTATTAGCCAATAATCAATTCTATTTGGTATATCACTAACAATTCTCTTCATTTCGCCACTAGGTTTGGCGTTACTTTTTAGGCTATCTAATAAATAAAAATAAACATCATCTAAAGCGGGGAAAATAAAATATTCCTCTAATTCAGTTAATTCATTATTAGTTCGTTTCTTATCCAAAATTTTGCGCTGGTTTTGCACATACATTTTTAGATTGCTAAATTCGTTTGTTATTTGATTTATTTTAATAGGATCATGCAACATTTCATCTAATGCAATCGCCATAATTTTAGTATCAATTAGTCTTTTCATTTTGTTACCTTTTATTATAGTTAATATTATTTTCTTCTAACGCAGCATCAGGGAACCAGTCATTACACTTATCATAATCAAGGTGTAAGTTAGTCCTGCGTCCCTCGCTATGCCTTGCTCTTATAATGACTTCTACATCATATTCTTTCATGGCTGATGGTAAAGCATTAACAAAGTTTCGAAGCGATAATGGATTTTTCAAGTTATTATTTTCGATAAAAGTAATATAGGCATGATACAAAAACCGCTTAAACTGTATGGGTGTCGAGTATTTACCTATCATCATTCCATCGGGTTTATCTGTAGCAAAAAGATAACTACAAAAATCAATCAGTGGGTTAGTTAATCGTTTCACTTCGATAGCCTCCGATGATTTTTGCTGTTTAATTAGTAATGATTTAGCCTTGCTATCATCCTTAAAATAGTTAAAGAGATGCCGAATAATAACGGATAACTCTGCGCTAATTTTATCTTTAAGGTTAGGATCTCTTTCGTTAGCAGGGACAGGCTCGCCAAAGTGAAAAATAACCCTGCGCCGTGAGATACCGCCATCATCATTACTAAATGTCATTGGGTTATTGTTAATCGCTAATATAACCCCCTGTATCTTAGTTGAATAAGGTTTCTTGTATTTTTCATCTATTGCCACCTCATCACCTCCAGTAATCGCCTTGATACCGTTACCCTCACCGATATATTTGGCTTGGTCAGGTAAGATGATTAATGATTGCCCAACAATAAGCGACCTTTCTCTTGGTTTTTCTAAGGCTTCCATATTTGCCGATACCGTATTATTCTTGCCTGCTAGCATGGTAGCAATCTCAGCAAAAACACTTTTACCGCTACCGCCTGCGCCTGTAACCTCTAAGAATAATTGCCAGTCATAACGATTGGCTAAAATCATATATAGCGCAGCTTTTATCGCGTCCATTTTGATTTTATCTTTTTTAGCTGAGCGTGATAACCACTGATAAAAATGTGGTGCATGACGTTCCAAGTTTTCATTAGATACGCTATCAACATAATCAACATTATTAATTGATTGTAACCAATGGCTTTTAGAATGAGGCTTAAACGCACGAGCTTGTAAATCAAAAACGCCATTTTTAAACCCGATTAAATTTCTAGCTTGTTCACCTTTTAACGGTATCTGTAGCTTCATGGTATCAATGGTTGATTTAACCCCTTTTTCTGAATAATGCGCTTTTGCTTGCCTGAATAACTGAACTAACGCACGCTTTAGGTCCATTTCAGAAATCATCTGCCAAACATTATCCTTATATTGATAGACTTCATTAGTAAGCATATCTAAAGCAAGATTATTGTCATAGTGCTCTATAAGTACATCTGCTTTCTGGCTGGCTTGCATTTGCGATAAGTCAGGAACGGGATTATGGGCATTTTTAGTAATGCTAAGACCTTGGCTTTTACCTTGTAAATCATATTCAGCTTTTTTGATATTGTTGTCAAATACCGCTGTAGTTTTATTCATGCCATGTTGTTGCCTATAATCATCCCAATCACATTTATAATCTGTATCAGGAACGGAGTAATAACCATTTACCGCTTGAGCTGCTTCTATTGCTTTAGCTAAGCCCGTATTTGGGCTTTGACCAATATCGTTATCACCTGCAATAATGATTTTAGCGGTAGGGTTTAACTCACGAATGTCTTTAGCTACATGAATAAGATTACCTGCGTCAATAGCGGATATAACAATAGACTGTTGGCGGAATTCCGTTATCGATATCCCTGTGGCTAACCCCTCACAGATAATAATTTCATTATGTGCGAGCAAATTTGCGCACACCTCGGCAGGTCTGCTCAACATTGAGCTGACTAAAATAAAAGCCCCTTTTTTGCTCGAGCCTTTCATTAAGTGCTTACTGCCGTCTAGCTCAATAAATTGACCGCCTGCGTATTCATTATGAAGATTCAGCATAGGCGCAAAAATGCGCCCGTTATCTAACAAGGGCAAATCAAAGGTTAATCCTTTCTTGGTCAGGTAATCTGATTGCCCTAATGTTGCTTTAGATAGCAAATACTCGACCTTTTTACATACGGGATTATCTGGTATGTTATCGTTATGTAATTGTTCGGAATCTAATTTTTTAAATGCGAGATTTTCCCGTATTTGGTTATTCTGATTAGACAGATTTAAACATTCCGCTACTTTATTTGATGCTTCTTTAGCGTCACATTGATAATAGTTTTTGATAAGCTCTAAGCCGTCACCACTACCACACTGGTTACAGATGTAAGTACCTCTACCATTTTGATTATCAAATCTAAATCTATCCTTACCCCCACAAACAGGGCAGGGGCAATGCTTGCCATTACCCACCTCAATACCTAATGATTGGAAGATAAAATCCCACTTGCCTATAGCTTGAGCTGTAATTTCATTGATTTTCATATTTTTAGCCCTTAATTTGTGTCATGTATCGCCTAACTTCGGGCGGTAGTCGCTTGGTGACATCAGCGAGTAAGTTAGGGATTTCAGCCTTGCCAAAAGAAAGTAGTGCTACATATTTGCCATTTTTAAGCCTTAATGCGGTAATAGTGCCGTCATCGTTATGGACAAAATCAAACTCTTTCATTCTTTGCCTCCTTGCGCTCGGTTTCGCTTCTAAATAGCTTTTTAGAATCGTTAATTAAGTCTGATACAGCATCAAGGGCGTAGGCGCGTAACTCATCATTAATTGGCGTGTTTGAATCACAATCAGTCATTAAAAGCGTGGTGATAGCGTTAGCTTGTCCTAGTTTTGTATTGATAGTATTTATTGCGTCCAGTGAGATATTAGCCATTGTTTTTCTCCTCCATTAACCCGTACTCTTGTAACTCATCAAAAGCTTGCTCTACTAAATCAACGATAACCCACAGTAAATTACTCATATCGGCTTGTTCGATAAAAGGCTCGTCATATCCTGCGCACTTATAGTTAGTATTATCTAAGGCAATTTTAGCCATGCTCCGAACTTGAATAAGTTTAGATTCAACATTACAAATTAACTGATCATTATTCATGGCTGTAACCTCCAAAGCTTCTAGCTTGATCAATAACTGAATGTAAGCGAATTCTGGCAATAAAGATAAGGGATGATTTGCCTAGGCTCTTGCGTGCTTGGCGTTCGGTTGTTGCCGTTGTTTGGACTACTTGAGCCGTTGATAGGTCATAGAATTTATATAGTTTGGGTTGTCTTGCGCATAGGTGTACGCTATCATAGCGGTTAGCCATAATCATTACCTCGTTTAATGTTATTGTGGTTAGATCCCTCGATAGTGCTGGTAACACTTCGGGGGATTGCTTTTTATGGTACTCACCCTTATAATGGTGCATACCAACAGTATTTAATTTATCATAAAGGTATGCACCAATGCAAGAAAAAAAAGATAAGAAAAAAACAGATCGTTCTAACAGTACAAGAAAAATTATAAGGTTCGAAGATGATCTACTTGAACAAATTAACCAACAAGCCAAGAAAGATGGTGAATCTTTTTCTGGTTGGGTCAAAACTGCTTGTAAAATGAGATTGAATAAATAATTAAAATCCTTTCGAACGCTTCCGAAATCTACCCAATTTTTTAGCTCTGCGTTATTATAAGAACGTGCTTTAAATGCGTGACGCTTTGGCACAATCTCAATGCATCTAATTATATCTACTGTCATTGAAAATTCCTTATTAATTGATTTTAATGTTTGAATAAAGGCAACTGTAACAGGTTGCCTTTTTTTATTACCGAACATGAGTAATCCCACCGTTGGGACTAATTAAATTAGCAAGAGCATTAAACCGTCTACTCACTTCTCTAATTGCTTCTGTCGGTGAATCGATTTCTTTAAATACGGATGTTTCAATCTGTTGTAAACAAATCAACATACCTAATTGAACTTCATCAGCATTTTGTCGCTCACCAGTAGATAAACCAATCATTTTATTTTCAGCTCTAGCAAGGTTTATATAGTGATGTTTTTCTACTCCTTGCATGGTTGATAATGAATCTCGGCTTTCATGGTAATAGGCTAATGATTCACGTTTTACGGCTTCACGCTTACGACTAGCAGCAAAGGCTTTGGTTACATCTAATTTAAATCTAACAATATCTTTATGATTCTTACCTCTGATTAACCGAGATATAAAATCAAATTGAATTTCATTTAGTAATACATATTTACTTTTACTTGCACCCGTTCGGTGTTTGCACGTTTCGATTTGAAATGGAAGCGTGCCTAATTCCCGAAGCTCACTTTTATTTTTATTAACTAAAGACATCAAACTCAAATGTTTAATTCCCATTTTTTCAGCTACCAAACGGCTATCAATACGAACCTCTTTAGATTGAACTAATTCAATATCACCTTGCTTAATAATCATCTTAGTAGCTCCCATTAGCAAACCCTCGGCGTTTAGTCGGTTGATTTATCTTTGCTACTGCTGGAGGGTTGTCTATCCAGTGAAGTAATTCCACTAATGACCAACCGCAAGAATTAGCTCCTAACGATTTTCTTAATGGATATTTACCTTCTTTCTCAAGTTGCCAAGCAGTAGAACGGGCGATACTTGTAATTTTGTATCGTTCATTTTCACGAACAAGACGATCATATTGGATACCGTATTTATCCCTAATTGCTTTGTGTTGTTCTGGAGTGATTGAATATGACATTGAAAGCCCCTTACTGTACTCGGTTGCTTTCTAAATAGGTTTTAACTTCGGCCATATCGTAAACTACTCGACGCTTGCCAACTTTAATACCTTTGGGGAAATTTGGATCGTAGCGTAATGTATTCTTAGCACAACCTAAGATTAAGGCTAGTTCATCTAAGGAATAGAATTTAGGAGTTGTATTTAATTGCATTTTTTTCCTCGTATAGTTCGTTAATGTTTAACTAATGAGGTAATTATGAAGTTTATAAAAATTTAATTTCAGGGGTGGGGATAGGTGGGATTTCCCACCCCCCTATTAAAAGCTAAGTTTTACGCCTGTTTCTGGATTAATTAAATCAAAATCATCTACTGGTTTATTCCCGTGTTTATTTGTGCCTTTTAGCTCTTCTGCTGTTTTTATATCGGTGTCTTTAAACCAATCTTTCATTATTGTGCTATAGGCTTTACCTGAAATATCAGCTATTTTAGATGCAAGTTTTGATTTAGAAATATGAATATTTTGTTGTAAATAATAGCGTTGAGTATATATGGCAACATTAATCCAATATCTTGGATCTTTGGATAACTCACGCCCTGATGATTCAATAAATCTAGCAATATCTTTACGCATAACGAATAGGTCAGTTAAAGAGACTTTCAGTCCATCAATTGAACATGCTTCATTAATAATAACAATATCTTTTGTTTTGGGATGATGCAAATGGCAGTACCCTGCTGTTATTAATCCGTTTGTTTCTCGTTCATTAACAAAATCAGGGGATATGATATAAATAGCATCTTGAACAAATCTTGTTGATTTCATTGGAGAAATAATAAAAGCACCATATCCCTTACCCTTGACACTGACACAATTATCTTTTTCACGCTGAACTCTAACGCCATACAATTGAGTAATATCATCATTGTAAAAATGCGTTCCATATTGGAAAAATTTTTTTCCTAAACCACCATAATCACATAGATAATTAATAACTATTTTTTCCCCTTGGAGTATATAATAAAAATTAATTTGCTCTGATAACCAACAATCAACCAGATCATCAGTTGTACAACATAATTCTTTACATGCCCGTTCTAAATTTATATATGGCCTTTTTGGTAATAATGCCATTGCTTCCCCTCAAACAATAACCCTAATGAGAAAGTTACGCCAATTCGTTAGGGTTACGAATGTTCGGTAGCTATCCTAGGCGTAACTAATTTAATCTATTGAATATGTTTGAACTCAATTATATCAACACTGTATAAAAAAACACTACTTTTTAAACAAAACCTTTTAGGGATATTACCCCATTAGGGGATCATTGCTAGCCAAAGGAAAGGGTTACAATTAGGAAACATCACACAGTTAGGATCAAACTTAATAACATGCTTTTATGTTATATATGTTATTATTATCTTTTAATAACACTTAAAAAAATATATATAAATCAATTATATTATGTTATTAGTGTTGTTAGTGTTATTAAATATATATAAAGTAATTCTTATATAAAATGGGAAATAAAAAACCAGTCTGATTGACTGGCTTAATATATGACTATGGCAAAACTAATCATTAACGGTTTTCAAAGCATTACTCCCCGATAATGAAACATTTCCTTGGCTAGCTTGCTCTACAAAGTTGCCCCACCAATTCATTAATTCACGGCGTTGCTCAAGATAATTTGCTCGGTTATAAATCCGTCTAACTTCGTTCTTATCAGCGTGAGCCAAAGAAGCCTCTATCAAGTCAGGATTAAAGCCTTGTTCATTTAATGCTGTGCTTGCTAATGACCTTAAACCATGAGAAACGAGACGACCACCAAAGCCCATCCGTTTAATGGCCATATTGACGGTTTGACTGCTCATAGGTTTATTAATAGAACCTTTCATACTTGGGAATACAAATTCTTTATGACTAGTTATAGGTAGCATGATTTCCAGTATTTTTATAGCTTGAGGGGGTAAAGGAATAATATGATCTCGCTTCATTTTCATTTTGCTAGCTGGAATGGTCCAAATTCTTTGCTTTATATCTATTTCTTCCCATAAGGCACCTACTGCCTCACTTGGTCTTGTAATAGTTAATAATTGCCACTCTATTAAGCATCTGGTTTGTAGTTCTATATTAGCCAAAGATAGGGCTTGCATAAATTCAGGTAATTCACTAGGTCGAATACTTGCCATATTTGTAGGTGTTGGGCTTTCAAATACTTTACCAACTTTACTTAATTTATTAGATTCAATTAATTCATAATTAACAGCATAATCCATTATCTTATTAACTCGCCTTATTACCCGTTTTATCATATCGAATTTTTTAGCTGCTTTTAATGGTGCTAATATATTAATAAATAGTGTCGGAGTGATATCCGTAATCAGTGTATTACCAATATAGGGGAAAACATGATTTTCTAGTGACTGCCAGCTTTTTTTGATTGTCTCATCTTTATAACCTTGTGACTTCTCTAATATAAGCCAATCATCGGCCACACTTTTTAGCGTTCGTCCCTTATTATTATCAATTAGTTCTTTTTCTAATGGATCTCTATTTTGTCTAATCAAATCTCTTGACTCATTACGAAGAGTCCTAGCATCAACTAAACTAACTTGAGGATAATGGCCAAAACTAATTAATGCTCTTTTTTTCGTTGATGGGCGAATATAATTAAAACGCCATATTTTAGAACCCGTCTTTTTAATCAACAAATACAACCCATCGCCATCAGATAAAGTGTAATCCTTTTCTTTTGACTTGGCATTTTTAATTTGGGTATCAGTAAGTGGCTTAACTATTTTCGCCATGTTATACATCTCGATGTTATATTCAAACGTATAACATAATATATAACATAAAAATTTGAATTTAGCTAAATTAAGATGAATCTAGTTGAACTGTGAACTAACGGTAAAGCCTGTTAGATAAAGGTTTTTTGAACGTTTTTAATCTTGCTTGATTCTTGCGATGGTGGCCCCTACTGGACTTGAACCAGTGACCAATCGATTATGAGTCGACTGCTCTGACCAACTGAGCTAAGGGGCCATTTGGATGTGCTACTTAGTTAGTAGGGTTGCGATTATAATAGAGTTAAATCGAATTTGCTATAGTTAATTAATAAAATAGGTCGGTTTGATTATTTATTGTCCTGTGATTTGTTGGATTTTATACAAGTTTAATTACTGATATTTTTTGTTTAATTAAACTGCTACAATAATTTAGTTTATTATTGATTGTTGTTTTATTGGTTGAGGAAATATTATGTCTATAAAAAAATTATTATTTATTAGTGTTGCGATGGTTGCGACTTTGCTTTTAGGTGCTTGTAGTAGTTCTAACTATCAAACTACTTCTGCCGGTAGTCAAGTTCAGTTTATTGATACTAAACCAGCTGCTTCTTGTCAGTTATTAGGTAAAGCAGAGGGGCGTCGTAGTAGTTTTTTTTCTGGTCTTAAAACACATAGTGAGCTTATTCGTGATGCGGCTTCTGACCTGATGAATAAAGCTGCTGCAATGGGTGGTAATGTGATTTATAATGCACAGGATACTTCAATGCAATATATTTCTGATATTGCACCAACAGATGCGGTTATGGTTGGTGAGGTTTATAGCTGTAAATAATGCTGATTAAATGAAAAAGGGAAGTTTTTCCTTCCCTTTTTGCTGATAGTAATGACTTGTAATATTTTGAGTTAATTTAGCTATTTTGTTTTTCAAATCGCTGCATAAAATCAATTAAATAATTAACGCCTTCTTGATCCATAGCATTATAAATTGATGCTCGCATGCCTCCTGCAATTCGGTGACCTTTAATGCCAATAATGTTAGCTTGAGTTGCTTCGCTTACAAATTTTTTATCCAACTCTTCATTTGGTGATAAAAAAGTAATATTCATAATTGACCGATTAGCTACTGCAACATTATTTCGATAAAAATTAGATTGGTCGATGAATTGATATAGTGATTGTGCTTTAGCTTGGTTTCGTTGCTGCATTGCTTTTAATCCACCAAGACTTTTTATCCATTTAAACACTAGCCCCGACAAATACCATGCAAATGTAGGTGGAGTGTTAAACATTGAATCGTTGTCCATTAAGATTTTGTAATCTAGTACTGATGGTAACATTTTTTTTGCATGGCCAATTAGATCTTCTCGCACAATGATAATGGTAATACCTGATGGACCAATATTTTTTTGAGCACCCGCATAAATTATGCCATATCGGTTTATGTCAATAGGTTGCGATAATATACACGATGATAAGTCAGCTACAACGGTTTTATCACCAAAGTTGGGTTCTTCAAAGATTTGAACGCCATCAATTGTTTCGTTTGGACAATAGTGTACATAGGCAGCATTATCATTTAATTGCCATTCTAACATAGGTTTAACAGCCGTTAGTCCGTTTTGTTTGATAACAACATTTTGTTCATTCACTTGGCAATATTTGCTGGCTTCTTTGATTGCACATTGGCTCCAATAACCACTGTTAATATAGTCGGCATTGGTTTTATTTCCTAAAATATTTAATGGAACTGCAGCAAATTGTGCTCTGGCTCCACCTTGGCAATAAAGAATTTTGTAATTGTTTGGAACGTTTAAGATTTCTCGTAGGTCGTTGGTGGCCTCAATAGCACAGGCGTCAAAATCTTTACCTCTATGGCTTAATTCCATGACTGATGCGCCTGTATTATGCCAATTTAATAATTCAGTTTGAACTTGTTTTAATACTTCAGCAGGCAATTTTGCTGGACCTGCACTAAAATTATAACTTTTTCTCATTATACTTCACTTTAATCCATTCAAAAAAAGAATTCTATTTTTACACTGTATAAACAGATATACAATCAGATTTTTGTTAAAAAGTCTCTGGTAACTATGTGTTTCAGTATAAAAATACCGGCTAACGCCAGTATAGTTGTATTAGATTAATATAGCCGTTTATAAAAGTTGTTGCTTGGCAACTTCAATCGCTGATTTTACCTGTTGTGGTGAAACTCCACCTTTGGCACAGCGTTTAGCTAGGCATGATTCTAGCGATAATATTGGATAAACATCATTATCAATAACTGGGCTAAATTTTTGTAGTTCTTCAAGCGAAAGTTCTTCGAGCGCTTTTTGCTTTGCAATAGCATCAACAACTGCTTCGCCAACAATGTGGTGAGCTTCACGGAAAGGTATGCCTTTGGCAACTAAATAATCAGCCAGTTCAGTTGCATTAGAATAACCTTGTTTGGCAGCTTCTTGGCAATTTGTGTAGTTAATTTTAATATCCTCTAGTACTAGTGTTGCCATATCTAAGCATTCTTGCCAAGTATCAAGTGCATCAAATAGGTGCTCTTTGTCTTCTTGTAAATCTTTATTATAAGCAAGCGGTAAACCTTTGAAGGTCATTAAGGCACCTGTTAATGCACCCGCAACCCGCCCTACTTTACCACGAATCAGTTCTAATGCATCTGGATTCTTTTTTTGTGGCATGAGTGAAGATCCTGAAGTCACTCGATCTGATAGTTCAACAAAATTGGCTTCACCACTATTAAAAATAATAAGATCTTCAGCAAAACGCGATAGGTGTATCATACCTATTGAGGCATTATTTAATAGTTCAAGAATGTGATCACGATCAGATACCGAATCCAAACTATTATTAGTTGCTTGAGCAAATCCTAACCAATGCGCTAATTGTTCACGATCCATTGGATAGGCAGTTCCGGCTAATGCACCTGAGCCTAATGGACTAACATCTAAACGTTGCAATGTATCTTCTAAACGGCTGACATCACGACTTAGCATTTCAAAATAAGCCAAGCACCAATGCGCAAATGTAATTGGTTGAGCTCGTTGCAAGTGGGTGTAACCAGGCATAATGGCTTTTTGGTGCTGTTCAGCGTTTGTAACTAGTAATTGGCGTAAGTGATTTATCGTATTAATTAAATGAGGAATTTGGTCTTTACACCATAATTTTAAGTCGGTTGTTGATTGGTCATTACGGCTTCGTCCTGTGTGTAATTTTTTACCTAAGTCGCCAATTTTTTCAATCAGTTTTTGTTCAACCCAACTGTGTATGTCTTCGGCATCACTTTGTAAAATTTGGTTAGGATCTTGTTTAACCAATAGCAACAATTCATTTAAGGCTTTTTCTAATTTTTTTTGTTCATCATAAGATATAACGTTAACCGTTACCAATGCTTTTGACCAAGCAATTGAGCCAATGATATCTTGCTCTGCAAGACGATAATCAAAGCGTAATGAATCATTAAAATGCTTAAATCGTTGATCTGCTTCTTGGCTAAAACGCCCACCCCATAATGCCATAATTACCTCAATATTATCTTAAATAAATGTTATCTTAATGATTAGCTGTACAATTTCAATTTTCGTTTTATATATTTATTTTTATAATAAAATTAAATTTAATCAAGAACAATATATACAGGACGTTGCCTGTATATATTTATTATTATCACTAGTATATTTGCAAATTGGCGTTTACTTTTTCGCTTTTTTGGCAGTTTGTTTTTGCTGTTCCTCATTTAAAGCACGTATACGTGATGATAATGAGAATAGACGAATGAATCCTCCTGCATGGCTATGATCATAAACTTCATCTTCACCAAATGTAGCAAATTCTTCATTATATAGGCTATTTGGTGATTTCTTTTGCACGGCAGTTGCATTACCTTTATAAAGTTTAACCACTACTTCACCCGTCATGTCTTGTGCCAAAACTTCAGCCGCAGCTTGAATTGATCGACGATATGGAGCAAACCAGCGCCCATCATAAACAACATAAGCCATTTCAATACCTAGCTGTTCACGCCATTTAAAGCTGTCACGGTCTAATATTAATTGTTCTAAACCACGTAATGCTGTCATCATTATTGTGCCGCCAGGCGTTTCATAACAACCACGCGATTTGATACCGACTAAGCGATTTTCAATAATATCAACTCGACCAACACCATGTTTTGCACCAATTTTATTTAATGTTGCAACACAGTTATATGGTGATAATTTTTTCCCATTTACTGAAACCACTTCGCCTTTTTCAATACCAATGGTTACTAATTCTGGTTGGTTTGGAGCATCTTCAGGCGAAACAGTCCAAGCCCAGCAATCTGTATTAGCTTGGTTCCATGTGCTTTCTAACACACCACCTTCAGTGGAGATATGCCATGCGTTTTCGTCACGGCTGTAAATTTTTTCAACGGTTGCAGTTGTTGGAATTTTACGGACTTTTAAATAATCAATTAATGCTTCGCGTGAACGCAGATCCCATTCACGCCAAGGAGCAATCACTTTAAGTTGTGGTGCAAGTGCAGTATAGGTTGTTTCAAAACGCACTTGGTCATTGCCTTTACCTGTCGCTCCGTGACAGAGTGTATCAGCCCCAACTTCTAACGCATATTCAACTTGCGCCTTTGCAATAATTGGACGAGCCATTGAGGTACCAAGATAATAAGTTCCTTCGTATAAGGCTCCTGTTTTTAAGACTGGATATACGTAATCTTTAACAAATTCTTCTCTTAAATCAACAACCTTACAAGCAACTGCACCCGATGCTTTAGCCTTTTTTTCTACATCTTTTAGTTCTTTTGGATCTTGACCTACATTAGCAACAAAGGCATAAACTTCACATCCACCATAATTTTCTTTCAACCAAGGAATAATTGCTGATGTATCCAAACCACCTGAATAAGCCAATACGACCTTTTTTGTTCCACTTTTTTCCATGTTATACCCTTTCTAAATTAACTGACGATAAAAATGAGTTAAAAATATTTTTTTATTAATCGTTAGATATAGATAACTAGCTTAATATAATAGCTGCTCAATATCTAAGCAATGATTCTTGTGCCTGTAGTGCCTGATTGCCCATTAAATAATTCGATGAGTTGGTGGGATTCTTTCCAACTAGCAATATCAATTGGTCGTCCTAAGGCCTTGGCGGCTTCGAAAGCTGAATTCACTTTAACGACCATACCGTCTGTAATAACACCTTTAGCAATCAGTTGATCTGCGTGCGATTGAGTTAATGATTTGATGCGTTGTTTGTTGTCGTCAAGTACGCCAACTACATCAGACAATAATATTAAATCAGCATTTAAGGTCTTAGCTAGTGCTACCGCTGCGTGATCGGCATTAACATTCATCATTTGTCCCGCTTGAGTAATACCAATCGAGCTAATAATGGGAAGGTAACCCGAATTAATAAGTAGATTGATTAATGTAGGATCGCCAGCTTTGGCTTCACCAACATAACCTAAATCTTCTGAAATTTGTTTAACTTCTACACTATTACCATCAGCTAAACAGAGTCCTACACTTGCTATTTGCTGTTTTTTTGCTTCTGACAATAAAGTAGTATTGGCACTGCCAGCAAGGCTACCAACAATAACGTCAATTTGATCAGCAGGAGTTACCCGTAATCCATTGCGACGTACTACGGGTAAAGAAAGTCTATCCATTAATGAATCAACTACCGTACCACCACCATGAACAATAATTAATGATCGTTGAAAATTTTTTTTGTACTCACTGATAACGTCAAATAATTTACTTAAGGCATCTTTATTGTCGAGCAATACGCCTCCAAGTTTTATAATTAATGGTTTCATTTTAGTTTCCTATTAATTTAACCTATTTTTAATTCATTAAAAATTTTGTACAGAGCTTTGAAATAATTCACTCATTTTTATAATAGTGATGTGGTTTCATCAAAATTATATCGAATATTCATACACTGCACAGCTTGTGCTGCTGCGCCTTTTAATAAGTTATCTTCAACAGAAATTAATATTAAATGACGATCTTTTAATACAAATCCAATATCACAATAAGGCAAACCAATGACAGATTTTAATGCTGGCCAATCTTTTTGATAAATTCGAATCAAAGGCTTATTTTTGTAATATTTATTTAGAGCTTTGAGGATATCTTGTGATGTAACACCTTCATTTACTCGGCAAGTAATTGTGGCGTGGATACCTTGTTTAAAACTGCCTAAATGAGGTGTAAAGATCACTTCTTGACCTAAATGTGTTGCAATTTCGGGTTGGTGCCGATGAGTAAAAAGTCCATAGGCATGTAAACTTACTTCACAAAATATATTATTATGCGAAGGTTTTCGCCCTGCTCCACTCACCCCACTCACAGCATTAATAACAGGCCATTGTGAATTATCTAATAGCCCCTCCTCGATTAATGGTTTTAATGGTAATTGTGATGCTGTAGGGTAACATCCTGGTACAGCAATCAGTTGTGCCTGTTTGATTTGTTCACTATTCCATTCTGCTAAGCCATAAACTGCTTTATCTAACCATTTTGGATGCTGATGAGTAAAACCATAATAATCGGTATAAAAAGTAGCAGAGTTAACTCTAAACGCACCCGACAAATCAAAAACTGTACAACCATGTTCTAAAAAATAAGGAGCTATATTGTGGCTGACTACATGTTCAGTAGCTAAAAAAACTATATCAAGATCATTGATATAGGCAGAATAATCTGCAGTGGCAATAAGTGGTAAGTCAACAACACCTTTTAATTGAGGGTGTAAATCATAATCAGAAATAAGCTTACCACCGTCTTGGCTGTTTTCAGACACAGTTAAAGCAATAAGTTGTATATGCGGATGCTTGTGTAAATAATGAGCTAATTTTGCCCCTGCATAACCACTTGCACCAACAATAATTGCTTTTAACATACCCTACCCTTATCTATTTTTTATGCAATAATGTGCATATAGTAGGTTATTTATAAGGCTATTACAAGCACAAAATGAATTTTTATTCACTTTTTGTGAATTTAATTTCAAAGTTTTTTTTGCAGACACCCAAATATTCTAACGTATTATGTTGTATTAAATTGTTTTTTAGTAAATATAAACACGAGTAATCTGTTCGAAATGCCTGCCGATAAAGATCGGCAGGTGAGGTGTTGGATTATTTTAATAAAGTTGCTGATTTTAATATCGCTATCAATAATTCCCAATAACGATAAACACTTTGAATGTTAACTTTTTCATCTGGTGAATGTGGCGAAACAATCGTTGGTCCAATTGATATCATATCCAGATTTGGGTAACTTTGTTTAAATAAACCACATTCAAGCCCTGCATGAATCACCATTATTTTGGCTTTCTGAGAAAAAATTTCGTGATATTTATCTTTAGCAAGCTTTAAAAGCTGTGAATCTAAATTAGGTTCCCAACCTGAATAACCGCCACTTATTTCATAATTAGCATCCACTAATTGGCTAAGTGATGTCAATGTTGATACAACCGCATCTTTAGCACTATCGACTTGAGAACGAATAAGAAAATGGACATTCAGTTGATTGTCCTCAATACTAACAATACCTAAATTAAGCGATGTTTCAACCACACCATGAAGTTGATCGCTCATTCTAACTACACCATTAGGCGCTGAATTTAACCAGCTTATGATTTTATTTTGATGCTCTGTAGTTAATACGCGTTTTACTTTGTTTGATTCAACTTTCGATAACGTTATTTCGATAGCAGGTTCTACATGACCTAACTCACTGTGTAAAATTGTTTGATACTGTTTAACAATGGCTTCTAATTTTGGCAGTTCTTGTTTATTTAGTGTAATTTCAATAAAGGCTTCTCTTGGGATCGCATTACGTAGTGAACCACCTTTTATATCAGCTAATCTAAACGAGATATCTTGTGCATATTGCGCTAAAAAGCGAGCCATCAATTTAATTGCATTTCCACGACCAAGATGAATATCACAACCTGAATGCCCCCCTTTTAACCCTTTAAGTGAAATGTTCATATAACAATCATGCTTTTCTGGCATTACAGCATAAGTAACAGCAAAGGTTGTAGTAAAGTCAACGCCGCCAGCACAACCTGTAAATATTTCGCCTTCATCTTCAGAATCAGTATTAATTAGATAGTGACTTTTTAGCCAATTAGGTTGTAAACCAAAGGCTCCGTGCATACCAGTTTCTTCTGATACTGTTATCAATACTTCAATTGGTCCATGTTCAACAGCAGGATCAATTAAAACAGCTAATGCAGATGCTAACCCAACGCCATTATCAGCACCTAATGTCGTTCCTTTGGCTTTTACCCATTCGCCATCAACATAAGCTTGAATTGGGTCAGTCAAAAAGTCGTGACTAGTACCTTCATTTTTTTGTGGCACCATATCCATATGAGCCTGTAATGCAATTGATGGGCACTCTTCCATACCTTTGGTAGCAGGTTTACTTAACAAAATATTACCTACTTTATCAAGTTTGCAATCAATACCATGAGTTTTAGCAAAATCGACGATATATTTAGTTATCATTTGTTCATGGTGAGATGGGTGCGGAATTTTACAGATATCATTAAAAATCTGCCAAACAAATTTAGGCGTTAAGGTAGAAAGCATAATATAACCTCAATATTAAGTATGTAATAAATTAATGAGTGGTTTTTTTTATTGAATCACATTATAATAAGGTGCAATTTTACATCTATTTTTAGTTCATTAATATTTATTTATTCATACAATCGATTAAAATTGCAGGTTACTCAATGTCAACAGATCAAATTTTATTAACAGAAGAAGAAATCCAAGCCAAAAAACAACATAAAGCAGAACTTATTGCTGAAAAGAAAAAATTCAATGTTACTTGGGAAATGTTGCAATCCTATGGGCGCCAACTTTCTGAACGCTTATTACCTGCAAATCAATGGAAAGGTATTATTGCCGTTAGTCGTGGTGGATTAGTTCCAGCGGCAATTTTAGCGCGCGAATTAAGTATTCGTTATGTCGATACCGTTTGTATTTCAAGTTATGATCATGATCATCAACGTGAAAAACTAATATTAAAACAAGCTAATGGCGATGGTGAAGGTTTTATTGTTGTTGATGATTTAGTTGACACTGGTAACACTGCTCATACAATTCGCGAAATGTACCCTAAAGCTCACTTCGTAACTATTTTTGCAAAACCTGCTGGTAAACCACTTGTTGATGATTATGTTGTCGATATTGCACAAGATACTTGGATTGAACAGCCATGGGATACCGGTGTTATGTTTGTTAAACCTATTAGCGATCATAAATAATTGATAAGGAAGTTAAGGTTGTTATGGCAACTACCGAAAATCTAACTGAACAGATATTTAAACCACAATTTGATTATCCTGAAACTTCAACACTTATCAATCGCATTGATAATAGTAATGGTAGTAGCATTAGCTCCTTAGATGGGGAAGTTGACTCCAGATGGTATCGAATTATTAATCCCATTTTGTGGCATTGGCGTGGATTACCCAAATTAGAGGCTGAAGCGGTTTTATCAAAAATTGCCGCTTCAACTCGACGCCACACAAATGATACCTGGCTAGACACTGTTGCTGGTTATCAATCTGGCAACTGGGTCTATGAATTTTTAAATCAAGCGGCAGTATGGCAAGCTAAAGCTGAATCAATTGATGAAGCAAATCTTATAGATGAAAATAAAAATAATTTACACAATTATTATCTTATAGCCAGCATATATGCAAGTATTGCTAGTTATCCTCATTTTAAAAATGACCAACTAGCAATGTATGCCCAAACATGCGCTTATCAGTATTATGCAAAAGCTCTTCAATTTTCGCCATTTTTGATAAAAGAACTGGAATTTAAAGTCGATAATCGTAGTGTCAAAACAATTTTACATTTACCAAAATGCGAAGGGACTTGCCCTGTTGTGTTGATTTGTAATGCGTTAGGCAATTTGCAGATCGATTATTATCGTTATTTTAGTGAATTTTTAGCGCCGCATGGATTTGCCATGCTAACTGTTGATCTACCAACTGTTGGTTATAGCCGTAACTTTGCTTTATCACAAAATAGTAGCCAAATTTATCAAGCTATATTAGAGCAGTTGTCTTCTGTTCCATGGATAGATGATAATCGGATTATTGTTGCTGGATTTAGGTTTGGTTCGCATATTGCCACACGTTTAGCTTATTTGATGCCAAATAAAATAAAAGGCGTATTTAACTTTACTCCGTTTATTCATCAAATTTTTGTTGATAAAGATCTGCAAAAAAATCTACCGAATAGTTATAAAGATATGTTAGCTAGTCGTTTGGGATTACCTTCAATATCCAGCCAACAATTGGCAGCAGAATTAAATTATTTTTCACTAAAAAATCAAGGGTTTTTAACTCATGCTTGTCATGTGCCTGTTATGAATATCGTCTTTGAGGATGATAAGTTAAGTGATCTTTGTGAAGCAAAATTAATTCATTCAATCAAACAAAATAAAGTAATAACTGTACCTAAAACACAGTTACAAAAAAGTTTGCATCAGGCGTTAACACAATCAGTAAATTGGATGAAGTCTGTTATATAACGTGAAAAAATAAGAATATGCTATGACTATTAAAAAACAACAAACCGTGGTTGTTAAATTAGGTACCAGTGTACTAACAGGTGGAACAAAACAACTTGATCGAGCACAAATAGTTGAGTTGATAAGACAATGCGCAAGTCTACATCAAGATGGACATAAAATTATCATTGTTACATCTGGTGCAATTGCAGCTGGACGCGAATATCTTAACTTCCCTACCCTACCTAATACTGTTGCTTCAAAGCAATTACTCGCTTCTGTTGGACAAAGTAAGCTTATTCAACTTTGGGAACAGCTATTTTCTATCTATAAGATCTATATTGGTCAAATGTTACTTACCCGTGCAGACCTTGAAGATCGTGAAAGATTTTTAAATGCGCAAGACGTTTTAAAAGCAATGTTAGATAATCATATTGTTCCTGTCATCAATGAAAATGATGCTGTTGCAACCGCAGAAATTAAAGTTGGCGATAATGATAACTTATCAGCGCTAGCTGCCATTTTAGCTGAAGCAGATAAGTTGATTTTATTAACCGATATTGAAGGTCTTTATACAGCCGATCCAAGATCTGATAAAAGTGCCAAGTTAATTCATGAAATTGATCATATTGACGATAATTTACGAAGTATCGCCGGTGGTAGTGTTTCAGGGCTTGGCACGGGTGGTATGAGCACAAAATTACAAGCAGCTGAAGTAGCAGGAAGTGCGGGTATAGAAGTTATTATCGCTGCAGGAAATAAACCAAATGTTATTATTGATATTGTCAATAATAAACCGATTGGAACACATTTTTTACCACAAAAAACACCACTAGAACATCGTAAACACTGGTTGTTTGGCGCACCAAAAGCAGGCAAAGTGTTATTAGATGATGGTGCTGTTAATGCGATTTTAAATAATGGTAGTTCGCTATTACCTAAAGGAATTATCAGCGTAGAGAAAGATTTTTCTCGCGGCGAAGTTATTGATATTTGCGACAAATTTGGCAAACGCATTGCGCGCGGTGTCAGTCGTTATAATAGTGATGCTTTAAGGCAAATTGCTGGGCATCATTCTCAAGAAATTAGTCAAATTATTGGCTATGAATATGGTCACGTTGCTGTTCATCGTGATGATATGATAATAAAATAAATAATAAACAAGGAAGGAAAATCATGGGATTAGCTATTGGAGGTATAATTGCTAATTGGTTAGCAGTAGATAGATTTAAATTATATGACTGATGATGATAAGCAATCATTATTAAAAGAAATAAATAAATAATATAAAACAACTAAATAGTAATATAAAATCGTGGTGATAACAATGTTACAGCAAATGGGTAAAACTGCTAAACTTGCTTCATATCAACTAGCACAATGTCCTACCGCAATGAAAAACAACACGTTGATGGTTATAGCTGATTTATTAGAACAGCATAGCGCAAGTATACTCATTGCAAATGAAAAGGACATCCAAGCGGCAAAAAAACAAAATTTAAACGAAGCCATTTTAGATCGTCTACTCTTAACACCCAAACGATTATCATCTATTGCCAATGATGTCCGTAAAATCATTTCATTAACTGATCCTATTGGTCAAATCATTGATGGTTCTACTTTAGAAAACGGCTTAAAGTTACACCGTCACAGAGTACCACTTGGCGTTATTGGTGCGATTTACGAGGCTCGACCAAATGTAACCATTGATATTACAGCTCTTTGTTTAAAAACAGGCAATGCCGCAATACTTCGCGGGGGTAAAGAAACAATCAATACTAATATGGCCACAATTTCTGTTATTCAAAAAGCGTTAAAACAAGTTGGTTTACCCCAGACAGCTGTTCAATGTATTAATAATCCTGATCGTAAATATATTCATGAGTTACTTAAACTCGATAAGTATATCGATATGATTATCCCCCGAGGTGGTGCATCTTTACATAAATTATGCCGTGAACATTCAACAATACCTGTCATTACAGGTGGTATTGGAGTCTGTCACATTTTTGTTGATGAAAGTGCTGATGTTGATAATGCTATACCAATTATTGTCAATGCCAAAACTCAGCGTCCAAGCACTTGTAATACGCTTGAAACGTTACTAGTCCACCGAAATATTGCGGAGCAGTTTTTACCAAAACTTTGTCAGGTCATGGCAGATAATAACGTCGTATTACATACTGACCAAAACTGTTATGACATATTAAAAACAGGTAATGCAACTATCCTACCAGTAAAAAATGAAGAATTACGGCAAGAATGGTTATCAAAAGATTTAAATGTGATCATTGTTGATTCACTTGAATTGGCTGTAGAGCATATCCGCGAGTATGGTACGGGGCATTCGGAATCCATTCTCACGCGTAACTTGCTTAATGCAGAACAGTTCGTAAATCAGGTTGATGCAGCTGCAGTTTATGTCAATGCATCAACACGTTTTACTGATGGTGGGCAATTTGGATTAGGTGCAGAAGTAGCAGTTAGTACACAAAAACTACATGCACGCGGACCAATGGGACTCGAAGCTTTAACTACCTATAAATGGATAGGTTATGGAGACAATTTAATTCGTCAATAATAAAATTCTGTTTAATATAACTGTTCGGACATCCCGAACAGTTTTTATGCTTAACCAAACTAATCAAAATTACGCATTAATAATGCATAATTTAAATCGATTTCTTCAGGAATCGGAATATAAACAATATGACCATCACCTAAACCAGCAGGAACAGGTTGTCCTTTTTTGTTTTCCATTCGCTCAATCGTGAAAGTTTTATTACCTTTCGGTGTCATCATTTCAACGCTATCCCCAACAGAGAATTTATTTTTTACGATAACTTCAGCCAATCCATTTAATCGCTCACCACTAAACTCACCAACAAATTGTTGCCTTTCCGAAACTGAATGACTATGTTCGTAGTTTTGCATTTCTTCATGCTTATGGCGACGTAAAAATCCTTCCGTATACCCTCGGTGAGCAAGTGCATTAAGCTCTTGTAACAAGCGAGGATCAAAAAGTTTACCTTCACTCGCCGCATCAATAGCTTGGCGATACACTTGTGCTGTTCTTGCACAATAATAAAAAGATTTAGTTCTTCCTTCAATCTTGAGCGAATGTACACCAATTTTTGTTAAATCATCTACTAGTTCCACTGCTCTTAAATCCTTTGAGTTCATAATATATGTACCATGCTCATCTTCGTAAGCTTGCATATATTCACCTGGGCGACCTGATTCTTCAAGCATAAATACTTTACTAGTAGTTTGACCAATTCCTAATGTTGGTTCAACTTGTTTTACCGAGATCGGTTCACATTTATGTACAATTTGCCCCACTTCGTCTTCTTTACCCTCAGCAACTTTATATTCCCAACGGCAGGCATTAGTGCATGTTCCTTGATTTGAATCACGCTTATTAATATAGCCCGAAAGCAGGCAGCGCCCAGAATATGCCATACACAATGCACCATGGATAAACACTTCTAACTCCATTTCAGGAACTTTTTCACGGATTTCAGCAATTTCATCAAGTGATAATTCGCGCGATAAAACGACTCGAGTTAATCCCATTTGATGCCAAAATTTTACTGTTGCCCAGTTAACAGCATTCGATTGTACAGATAAGTGAATTTCCATATCAGGAAAATGTTCGCGAACTAACATAATTAAACCTGGATCTGACATGATAAAGGCATCAGGTTTCATATTTACAATGGGTTCTAAATCACGAATAAAAGTTTTTAACTTCGAGTTATGTGGTGCTATATTCACAACTACATAAAACTTCTTACCTTGAGCATGTGCTTCGTTAATGCCAATTGCTAGATTTTCATGATTAAATTCATTATTACGAACTCGTAAACTATATCGCGGTTGGCCGGCATAAACAGCATCTGCACCATATGCGAAAGCATAACGCATATTTTTTAAAGAACCGGCAGGAGAAAGTAATTCTGGTTTTGCATATAAATTTGTCATTAAAAATGCCTCTGATTTCAGGTCAGTATTACTTATAAGTAATAGGTTAAGCAAAATAGGATGGGCATTTTACGCTTTAGCCTATCTGTTGGCAAATTTATTATATTGCCAAGATACACAGCAGAAAACCTATGCTCATAAACAAAGGCTATTTTGTTAAATGTTGTGATTAATTTCACATCAAACTGTGATTATGCCTAATTTTTTTAAATTTTACATTACTATTTTTAGTCAAAACCACATAGCATAGCATCTACGTCAATAATAAAATTGTTGAAAATATAAATTGCAGCATGTAAATAAACTAAGAGGTAATGTAATGACGGAACTAATCAGTTGGTACGGAGCACTAATAGGATTGTTTCTAGCTATATTTTTAATATTGCGAGGAATAAATCCCGTTTATTCGTTATTTTTTGGCGCCATAATAGGGGCTTTTATTGGTGGTGCCAATTTAATTCAAACAGTATCTATTTTAACCAGTGGCACGCAAAGTATAATGGGAACTGTGATTCGTGTATTAGCAGCAGGTATCTTAGCTGGTGTTATGATGGAATCAGGTGCTGCTGAAACTATTGCTCAAGCTGTTGTTAAAAAATTAGGCGAAAGGAAGGCCTTACTAGCTTTAGCACTTGCAACAGGTATTATTACTGCTTCGGGAGTGTTTATACCAGTAGCGGTATTAATTGTTGCGCCAATTGCCTTATCTGTCGGTAATAAGATGGAAATATCTCGGTTAGCATTATTGTTAGCTTTATCTGGCGGTGGTAAGGCCGGAAATATTATATCCCCCAACCCAAATACCATTGCTGCTGCTAATGGATTTAATTTAAGTTTAAGTGATGTCATGATTGGAGGTTTTATTCCAGCAATATTTGGTTTAATTGCAACTGTTGTAATTGCTTCATTAATAAAAAACAAAGGAGATAAAATTACCGAACAAGAAGTGGTTGCATTGAAAAGTATTAATAAAGAGGGAGAAAACAATTCTCCTTCTTTAGGCAAAGCTATTGTTGCACCTGTAACAGCAATAATACTATTAATGATTAGTCCAATTGGTAATATTTTTCATATTGATTTTTTATCCAATTTAAAAATTGACGCACTATATGTGTTACCAATTGCAGGATTGATAGGTATGTTGGCTATGGGGCAACATCGTAAAATAGCAATGTATACCAAATCAGGGATTGATAAAATGACACCAACTGTTCTTATTTTAGTTGGTGCTGGAGCAATTGCTGGTTTGATTGGTTCATCCAATCTTGCTAGTCAAGTGATTAATATCATTCAATCAATGGGTATTTCTGGTTATTATTTATCACCAATTTCTGGCGTGTTAATGGCTGCTGCGACTGCTTCAACTTCAACTGGTGTTATTTTAGCTACGGGAACTTTCGGTTCTACAATTATTGATATGGGTATACCTGCAATTAGTGCAGCGGTTATGATGCATACAGGTGCAACTGTTATTGATTCATTACCTCAGGGCAATTACTTCCATGTAACTGGTAACAGCATGAATATGTCAATAAAACAACGTATGAAACTAATCCCATACGAGGCTCTTGTTGGTGGCACAATGACACTCGTTGCAACCATCCTATACGATTTTATTTTTTAATATCAGGATATAATATTATGAAACAAAAAACATTTGTACTTGCACCCGATTCTTTTAAAGAAAGTCTAACAGCAAAAGAAGTTTGTAAAGCAATGGAATTAGGTATAAAAAAAGTTTTTCCTGATGCTAAATTTATTCATGTACCAATGGCTGATGGAGGCGAAGGCACTACACAATCATTAGTTGATGCTACAGATGGAACTTTGCATGCTTGTGAAGTAACTGGCCCGTTAGGTAATAAAGTTACAGCACATTTTGGTATTTTGGGAGATAAAACCACCGCAGTAATTGAAATGGCCTCAGCAAGTGGGATTCAACTGGTACCCAAAGAAAAACGTAATCCATTAATCACAACTACTTATGGAACTGGTGAGTTAATTTTAGAGTCTATAAGACATGGAGTAAAAAAAATCATTTTAGGTATTGGTGGTAGCGCTACTAATGATGGTGGTGCAGGAATGGCTCAAGCTTTTGGTGTTAAATTTTATGATAGGCATGGTCAATTATTAGGTAAAGGTGGCGGCACATTAGGTGAATTAGCAAAAATTGATCTTTCAGAAATTAATCCATTACTCAGTAAAGTGGAATTTATTATTGCTAGTGATGTTACCAATCCACTGTATGGAGAAAAAGGAGCTTCGATAGTTTTTGGACCACAAAAAGGCGCAACTCCTGATATGGCTAAGCAATTAGACCAAAACCTACAACATTATGCATCTGTTATTAAATCACAATTAGATAAAGATGTAGCAACAATTCCTGGTTCAGGTGCTGCTGGTGGATTAGGGGCTGGGTTAATGGCATTCACTAATAGTAAAATGGAAAAAGGAATTAACATTGTTATTCATTATAGTGGTCTGAAACACAAATTAAAGAATGCTGATTTTTGTTTTACTGGTGAAGGAGGTATAGACTTCCAAACTAAGTTTGGTAAAACACCTTTTGGCGTAGCTCAAGTTGCTAAAACTCAACATGTACCTGTTATCGCTTTAGCCGGTACCATTGGAAAAAATATTGAAGAACTCTATCCTGAAGGTATTGATACTATTTTTGGCATTATTCCAACTGCTGCAACAATAGAAGAGTTACTAGCTGGCGGTTTTAAAAATATAGAACGAACTAGTGAAAACATAGCTCGTTTAATTAAAATTGCTCAAGCTTAATTTCTTAAAAGAAAGCCAATTTAAAATGGGAAAATAGTATAATAGGAATACTATTCTTCCATTTATTTTTACAAAATATCTCATTTATTAAACTTAATATAATAAGAAATAATGATCTTGATTAACAAATTAAATAAAGAGGAACACAAACAATAATCACTTATATAAATTATATTGTATGAAAATGGTCTTTGTATTAGTGAATAAATTAAGGATCTTTAACCATGAAATCTGTTAGTATCACACCACAACTTGCTCAATATATTGTTGAACGCACAATGAAAATCATTGACTGTAATATCAATGTAATGAACAGTAGAGGTGAAATTATTAGCAGTGGTGATTTAGAACGGATTGGTGAAATACATGAAGGCGCTATGCTTGCTATATCCCAACAAGGAGTAGTAACAATTGACAATCCTACAGCAAAAAAATTAAAAGGTGTAAAACCAGGTGTAAATTTTCCACTTAAATTGAACGAGAAAATAGTGGGAGTAATTGGTATCACAGGTGAACCAACAAAAATCACGCAATTTGCAAAATTAGTCTGTATGTCTGCTGAAATGATGATGGAGCAAGCATTTTTACTTAATCAGTTGTCTCAAGACATCCGCTTAAAAGAAGAGTTTATTTTATCCATTATTCAGTCCGACAATAAAGTCCCCAATCTGTCAGAATGGAGTAGAAAACTAAATATCAATCTTTCTTTAGCTTATGTAGCTGTTATTATAGAAGTAGATAGTGGCCAATTAGGTATTGAAACAACAATGAGCGAATTGCAATATATTCAAAATGAACTACAAATCATCACAAAAAACAAACTTGTTGCTATAAAATCTCTAACTGAAATTGTTATGTTGATTCCCGCATTAAATAAGTTTAATCGCTGGGATCTAAACGAACACAAAAGCAAATTAAAAAAATTAGTTAGTTATATAAAATCATCCTGTCAATTTTCTGTGAGGATATCCCTAGGTAAATACTTTTCTCAAGGTATTGATAGAATTGCACGATCTTATCAAACAGCTAAAATAGCAATGCTAATTGGAAAAAAAAGAACACCTGAATGCCGCCATTTTTACTATCAAGAATTAATTCTACCAGTTCTTTTAGATGGCCTAAATCACGATTGGCAAGCAGAAGAACTACTTTTACCACTAAAAAAACTAAAATTATCCGATCACAATGGAATATTACAAAAAACGCTCACAACTTGGTTTGATCATAATTTGCATAATAACAAAACTGCCGACGCACTATTTATACATCGTAATACTCTAGAGTATCGTTTAAATAATATTGCTAAATTAACAGGGCTAGATCTAACAAAATTTGATGATCGTGTATTGCTTTATATAGCACTACAACTGGATAAATAACTTTTTATTTTAAAATAAAAAGTTAATACAGAAGATATTATCTTAATAAATTTAACTTTCATTATTCAATAATGGTAAATATTCATCCCATCGGTATTCTCTAATTGGCATGGGATTAACCTCTTTAAAATATAAAACTAATGCAGGTTTAATACCATTCCAATTATCCACAAACTCATATCTAACAAGTTTACCATTTTTGATTAACTTCTTTGCTTTTGCATGATAATTAAAGTAGCCCATAAATAATGTTAATAAATTAGCTTACAAAATTAAAAAATAAATATAACTGAAAAAAAGTAAAAATTGATTAATTTAATAAATGGAGGCGCGTCCCGGAGTCGAACCGAGGTAGACGGATTTGCAATCCGAAAACATATCATTATAAATCAATAAGTTACAAAAATAACTTAGAATATACAGTACTTTTTATCGATTTTTTCATCGTTAAATATCAATAAGTTATTCAATTATATTCTCACATATTCTAACACTTTTTGCGACCATTTTCTCAAAATTTCACATCACAAATTCACATCAAAAAACAATCAATATAAAATACCCAAAAAGTTCACACTTTCGCTTATCATGATAACAATAAACTACACACTACCAATTTACATACGTCAAGCACCCGAAGATTACGAAAATGAAATTACGGGCGAATGCTACATTATCAACAGCGACGACGATCACAATTATGTATTCTATCAAACAGCAAAAACGCTATACGATATCGCCGATTTTGTGATGCTACATGACGCTGTTGAGTATTGTAGGTTGAAGATTGATAGTGTGTTTTGATTATTCAGGTTTTACAGGAAACACAGCATTAACATCAGACGCATCAACACGAGTAACTAAAATGCGATATTTTTTCCATTGTTTTAGCTGCGCTTCTTCATCAGTTTCTTGCATATCTAAATCGATAATATCTTGCAAAATAGCTATTTTTTTATTAGCTTCGTTGATCAATGAATTTTTTAATGCTTGATTATTTTTAATGAGATGTTCATTTTTTGCATCTTCATCTAATACCCATTTTTTTCCGCTCCATCGATGAAATGATGAAGGAGGCGGCTCAGAATACGTTAAGTCGTCAAATATAATGCAGCCTGCGTTTATTGCATTGTGCAATTCATCATGCTGTTTAGCTGTGATTTCTACAGCATCAGCGGGTATTTCGTTGTTAATTTCATCTATATAAAATGATTTTGTTGTATGGCTGTAAAAATGTTTCATGTTTAAAATCCTATTGCAATGTACAACATTGATGTATTTGAGTACGGCGCTTGAAGTGATGGTGATTTACCCCAGCATCTAAATTGTGAGTTTGAAAATGGTGTGGCTGCTGTTGAGTTAACACCATTTCCGACATCGCTTGTAACAACTGAAAAACAAGCATTCGGAAATGCAATAAAAAACGACTGTAATGTACCATTTTTCCCGTCATCTCCTAGACTGTTCGCTATACCCCATTGAATTATTAACCCATTAGGTAGCTTTGTGTATCCGTGCTGGCCAAAAGATTGAGTAAACATGTTTGTTACGTGATCAGACAAACCCAAAATATGACTCGAATGAATAGTACCAATTCCAAGCTCTCCGTTTGCATCAAATCCCCATACCATTTTATTTTTTTCTGTATTATACATGGCGACAATACCATCGTCGCGCACTAATAAATACGTTTTTTTATCGTTTGAGTACACTCGTGACTCTGTTGTTGTTGGCACAAATTTATGTTCAATATTTGATATTCTGCCGCCCAAAACTTCAATGTTTTTATGTGCATTATTAGCATTACTGTTAGCTGAAATAGCATTTGCGTTTGCTATATTTGCTTTGTCGTTTGCTGAAATAGCATTATCATTCACTTTTTTCACAGCCAACGGTGTTGCCGCTTCTGTTTCTGATGTGCTGTTGGTTGATGAGCTAAGCTTTACGATACCGCTTTGTGTTGTACTTGCTTTAGAAACTTCTACTTGCGTTTTTTTCCATTTTGTAGCGTCTGAAGCTGGGTTGACGTTATCATTTTCAACTATTGCAGTGTACAAAACACCGTTATATTTAATGATTGCATTAGCTGGATATTTGACGCTTTCGTTCCACTCAGGTACGCCTTGCTGTAATAAATACAGCATATTTTTATCAACACGATTAAATGCGCCGTTCATCCACTCCATAGGAGGTTTTGAGCCTGTTTGCTCAATAGTTATCCCCCACCCCCTACTCACATCTGGAAAATCACTGACTTCCCCTTTTTTTGCTGAATCCGCAAAAATTAAATAATCTGGTTTTTCTTGAATTTTCATGAATTGATTCCTATTTCTTGAAGTCGTACAAATTTACCCGAATTAAACCCGTATGAATTTTTGTCATGCACAAAGCCAAACGGTTTGTTATTGACCAAAACGAGATAGCGATACATAACGCCTATCGGGCGTACCAAAATATCCAATTTGCTAATTGCATATAGCGTTAATGAATTAAGCTGATCGCTATTTACTAGCACGTTCATCGTCATATCTTGCGCATCAATGATGTTTCCGCGCTCGCCTATCATGAATTTAATTGATTTAACAATGTTTGATATTTCGCCATTCTGATAGTTTTTAGTTATGCGAGCTTTGATAAAAAAACGATAGTCGCTATCATTTAAAACAACTGATGCGTGTAATGCGTCACCGTGTCGATAAAATTCACCGATACCGAACGATAACGCTGTTTTATCCTTTAACCATCCGAAATATTCTTTTGCTATCGCTGTGGGTAAAACTCTTGATACACCGACATGTTTACCGACCAAGTCAAGAGCGTAGCCAGTCGCGTCGTCAATGTTGAGAATATCTGCTACTTGAACAACATTTTTAAACGTGTTATCTGTTTCTGTGTAAATAGCTCTAATCGTGCCTAAAGCTTTTGGCTTTGTCCGATATTGCCAAATAATGAAGTTTTCCCTATTCATCTATCAGCACCTCGACATTATTTATCTGTGCATATTCTCGATAACCGATATTTGCGATATTTGAGCCATTAACTGTTAACTCTTTAATATAAAAGCCATCAACTAAATTAATGCTCGAAATAATGCGTGATGCATAAACATTTTCACCAATTTCAAATTCCAAACTCTTTAAATTAGTTTTGATTTGCTCAGTATTGATATCGTTAAATGACTTATAACGACCAATCACCATTGAGACGTTAACATCAATTTTTTTAGGTCTGTCAAAGTAAACTCTGCGAGGTATATCATCTAACAGATAATACGTTTCAATTTCCCCAAATAGACCACATCCGCCAATTTTCTTCTTGGTGATCACTTCCGCTATTTTTTCATCTGCGCCACCCAAAATAACGGCATTAAATGAGTGAGCAGGCACACCTTTTTCATCTGTTTTATTCGTGTAATTTTCATATACAACACATTTAGTCACGCCTGTTATATTCATTAGGGCGGATTGAATACCTTGACGATCATCATAGTTATTAATTGAATGGGATAGCATGAAACGCTTTAATAATTGCGCATCTGTTTCTTCATCAACTCCGCCATAGCTTTTCGTATTTGCTGTAACTTTATCAACGCCGATAATAATCGTGCTTGGTGTGAACTCATCAAGTGCGTTAACAGTGTAATTACCGAGTTCTAACGATCTGAATTTAACGCGTGCGCTACCCAGATCATTTAATGTTATTGGTTCTGTTGTTACCCATTTGTTTTTATTTTTATCAATATAGATTGAATTGTTTGGTATTGTCGTTTTTGGTAAGCCTGTGATAATAACTTCATCAATATAAGAATAAGATGCTGTAATTCGAGTTATCCCTGCGTACATCGCTCGCTGTTCCAACCAATGCCCAGTTGCTTGGTATGGGTCCAACATTTGAACGATAAACGAAACGGCTTGATGAATGTTTGCAAGCTCTTGCGAGAATAAACCCAATAATTGTCCGTCTGGCGTATCGCTATCAAGGTTGACATTTTCACCATAAATCGATTTGAACGCGCTAACTAATCGATTTTGAATAGTGTATAAGTCATCAATTTCGACGCCTTTATCTGTTATCTGTAACATTGAATGATGCCTCGTTATGATTATTAAATTTATCTGTATAACTAATTTGTATTAAAAATTGTCGAGTATCGCTATCTAACAAAATATCGAAACTATCGATATTGATCACACCATCCACCTTGAAAATTTCCGCTTTTACATCAATTTCTAACTGTTTTGTGTTTGGGTTTTTAGTTAGATAATCAAACCATGCTATTCCGTCATCGCGATTTAAAAACCAATCTCTTTTTAATGCTAATAACTTTGTTTTCACACATTGCGCTATCGCCTCGGAACTATCTAAATAGTTACCTAAACCATGTCCAAACGTCCAATCGTGATTATCATCAAGCTGTCTTACAATCATGTCGGTGCTCCTGTTTTTTCATTACCACTTTTTACATCTGTGTGAGTGTGCGTATTTAAATCAATACCTTTATTCGTCTTAACATCTTCGGCAGTGATAACTCCTGTGCTTGTTGTATTTCCGTTCGTTTGATTGTAGCTACCAATTTGCTCAGTATTGCCCTCATGCTCGATATTGCCTTTTATATAGATTGTTCCGTTTGTTAGTCTTATATGCGTTGAGCCGTCGTCGGTTTGCATTGATACGCCGTCGTGATAAAAATCAGGAATCTTATTAGGCACGCTATTGCAACCAACTATAAAAAAGCCATCGCTCAGATCATTAATTCGGTTATCTAACGGTTTTGATGCGTTACCTGATGCGAACCAGCCATCTATGCAACGACTAGAAAAGACCACCAACCCCTCATCACCAGTTTTTATCGGCACAGTAATGCAAAATCCGCCTGCGTGCGGAAATTGGGCAGGGACATCTACCAACGGTGGGATCGTTATTTCTTGCCCGTTTGTCATTACTCGGTTAACCATTACTTGGCAGCTAACCGTATGACCGTCAAATGAAATAACCTTGGCTGGTAGCGCAGTGTATATATTCGATTGAGCACGCTTTATTTGATTTTCAACCGCTTCAAATAGTGAATCTGTCATAAATTACCTAATAAAAACCTATTGATTTATGTGTATATGTGTGTATAATAGTTTTCAGGTTAGGAGGTAAACATGAAATCAACTGACCTGATAAAGGAACTTACCAATGCAGGGTGTATTCTGAAACGAGTTAGAGGTAGTCATCATATGTTTTACTCACCAATAACTAATAAAACGTTTCCAGTTCCTCACCCAAAATCGGATTTACCGATTGGCACAGTAAGATCAATCAAAAAATCGGCGGGGCTTTTATAGCCCGCCACCTTTGGAGGGATTATGTTTTTTACTCTTGGCATTGAAACACCGAAAGATAGCGATACGGCTTACGGCATTGTCGTGCCTGCTTTATGTAATGAAAAATATAGTTGTTATTCTGCTGCCGACAAAGAAAGCGATATCCCAGCAATGGCAACAGAAGCTATTTTGTTAACTGTTCAAGATATGATTGAATCAGGCGATTATGATGTCAAAGATATTCACAACGATCATGTTTCGTATAAAAATAACGATGAGTATGCTCATTGCGATACGTGGGTAATTATTGATGTTGATTTGTCATCATTTGTTGGTAAACAAAAAAGAATTAATATCACATTGCCCGATATTCTTATCGATAGAATAGATAACGCAGTTAAAGCACCGAATTCCTTTTATAAGGATCGGAGTAATTTTTTGGCAGAAGCTGCTATTAATGAATTGGCGGCACAAAATAGAGTGCGTTAAGATCAAGGGTTGAATAAAGCCCTTTCGGGCTTTTTATGGTTTTGGCATTGATATTTCTTGGTTTTCTTTTGTAAAGCCTTCTTTTATAAACTTTGTTATCTCATCAAAATCCGCTTTATTTTTTAGTAGTTCATTAACTGTTTTGTATTTGTCCAGTACGTTAGGCTTTTGAGTATCAAACTTCCACAAACCTAAATAAATAGCTTCGAACTTATTTGAAGGTTTGTCGTTTACTTCTAATTTATTAATATCTTCTATCGTTGTTTTAACAAACTGATTAAAATAACTATCAGTAGTTACACAATTTTTTAATGTTGGAAACATAACATTATTTTTTGTGCCAACGCAGATCATATCAATTTTATTACCTTTATTGATATTCATCGCATCGTCTTTGTTTTTTAGTTCAAGAGACACATATTCAAATTGATTTTTACCATTAGCTACAATATAAGGATCGCCTGATAAATCAGTTTTTACGCCCGAAGCAACTGTTTTAATGTTCACTAGTTGCTTATCATATGCTTTTTCATATTTATACTGATTGTTACTGTATTCACTAATTAATTGTGATGCAGTGACTACAGGAATTTTGTCACTAATATTAGATTTACCACCACTTCTAAACACGGAGATATCGTCTTTAATTAATAGCTCAATAAGCCTTTTTGCATTATCATTTGCCGATGCATTAAAACCGATCAACGTTAACAGAGAAATAGCAATTATCTTTTTCATGTATTATTTCCTTTCATCAGATAAAGGAAAAACAAAATAACAAATTAATCATACTTTTTCAAACTTTCCGCCTGTGCAAACTAGTTTGCTGTGCCAGTTAGTGCCATATAAGTCGCCGTTATGCTCAATCGATTTTACTTTATAATCGCCGTTATACTCGGTGAGTTTTGATTCAACACGAACAAGCGAACCGATTCTATAATGAGGATTGCATAGCGTTGTAATTTCTAGCCCGTCGTTGCTTTTTTTAGGGCTTCCTATCATTCCTGTGTTTCTAGAAATGACCCAACCCTCGTTATTAGCAAGGGCTTTATTTTTGGGGATAACAACTAGCTGATCATCTTGTATAGACCAATCAGCGTTATTGTTAATAGCGATTTTATGCATTGCTTCGCGTGTGTCGCACATGAGCACTTTACCGCGAGGCAAAGCCCTATCATTTGGCAAATTAATAGCGCCTTTTTGAACACCAAAGCTACTTACTGCTTCGTTTAAAAAGTCGCTATCTTTTTGCCCTTTTTGCATTGTTTTAATGATTGTTTTCTCGGTATAAGCTCTGTGTCCATCACCGCAACGCATTGTTGTGATGATGTCCTGACCTGTTATCTTGTTTTCTACCGTCAAAATATCACCACAAAATATCAACCGTAAAACATCTTCTTTATAGCAGACTGATAACTCTAAAAAATGATATTGTTTGCTAGTAATAAGGTTGCGGTTTGAATCATTAAGATTATAAACCGATATTTCTCCAGTGTTCGGTTCAGAAGTTAACGTTTTTTTAATCGAAAAAGCGACACGTAAATTATTGATAACAATACTTTCTTTACGGTTACCAATTTTAAGTTCTAGAACTCGCCCGAATTGCCTCACGATATTCTTCCTTTGTCATTATTAATAATTGCATACGATTATTAAGATCATCTTTAGATATAGCGTTAATACCCAAACCAGATTTATCATCTAACACCATGACAAACGGCAAATTAAACTCAATTAATGACGGGCTACCGACAGACAGCCCTTTGTTTTTCGTGATATATTCATCTTTATCAATATCAAATAAATCAAATTGATACCCTGTTGATATTGCATTATATCTTAATGTTAATCGCAAGTTCATATCGTATAATGAAAATGATTGCTCTAACACGTCATCTGTTGTTGTTTGTATAATGTACATTTAAACCTCACAGCTTGCTAAGAACCGACTCTTGTTTTTCAGCTTTTTGCGGTTGAGTTTTACCAAGGTTCCTTGTTTTCGGTTTTGGTACACTCAGTCCACTAGCAATTTGCGTTTCAACTATGAAAATTTCACGAAACGTTAATACAAATTCACCACTGGTATTTTGTTTTTGAGTAAGCCCAACGGATGTAAGTATCATGTTTTTATACTGCCGTGTATTTGTTTGTAGCGTTACAGGCTCACCGCTTCGCTGTACAGCTAACAATTTTTCATGAGCATCAGCAATACGGTCAGATGATAAACTATTCAACAGCGGAGACTGATAATCGGGTAAAAAATCAGCTACAACTTGATTAACAGCTTTCGCACCAGTTCTAAAGTGTGATGCAAAGCGATTTATCATATTTTCAGCCTGTGCCGTTATGGTTTTAATCGGCATTGGTAGTGGATAATCTGAAAAATTAAAACCTAATAAATTATCAAATGAAAATGCATTAGTTTCGTATCCGACCACTAACCCGTACACTGTCACTTCTTTAGGGTCTAATACCGCATGGTCAGCAATATTAGCCCCGTTTTCGATCGGGTTTTCCGTTACTCTTAACTTTGACGCATGCTGTTCAATAGTATTAATATCAAGACTAAATACCGTGTTCTCGGTAATTATCAAACCGCTATCTTTTGATGATTTATTTAATATAGATTGAAACATTAGTTAGATCCTAGTGCTGTTTGTGTATTATCGTTTATACGTCTTGCTGTGTTATCGACAATGTTATAAACATTATCAAAACCCTCTTGTGGTGTTGTAACGTTCATCGTATTGTTGATAGTTACAGCATTGTTATTATTGACGTTTTTGTTTGCCGGCATAAGACTTCCTGCTTTAGCTCCATCTGTGCTTAGTTTTGTGTAAATGTTTGTATTAGTTAATCGCTTAGCTGTAACTTCTACCTCGCCATCATCGTCACCACCTAACCCGATCCACGATAAAGCTCCTTTGACTTTACTTTTAACTGAATCAATAAATCCATAAAATTTATCTTTTATCCAATCCATTGCTTTTTTAAAGGGCGCAGTAATTGACTCATGCACTTTTAAAAACGTTTCAGCAAATTTTTTGGTTGTATCTCCAACATCGCCTACCCACGCTTTAAATAAACCTTTTACTAAATTCCAAGCGGCTTCAAACGGGGATATAACAAAATCGAAAATAGCCAAAAGTGTTTTGCCAATTTTATCGATCGTCGTGGTAGTGTCATCTTCCCAGATGTCAAACAAATCATTGATAAATTTCAAAGCTGCTTTGAACGGAGCAGTCCAAAACTCAAAAATAGCTTTAAACGTTTCTCCAATAGCATTAACTACATCGCCAGCATCAACGCCCAGCCAATCCATTATTTGGCAGATTGTTTTATAGGATATGCGGTACGGCAGTGTTAGCGCATCAATAATAAAGTTAAAAATCTTACCGATTCTATCTACAGTTTTACTCGCCTCGCTTTCAGACATACCGAAAAACATTAGTATGTTCTTGAATGCTTTTGACAGTAACGACTTGATACCAGCTATTAGCGATTTAAAACCACTTACTATTGAATCAAACAAACTCTTAGATAACGATTTTATTTTTTTAGTATCGCCAGTCCACAGTGCTTTGAGAAATTCCCAAAATGTTTTTGCAAATTCCCAAGCGGCTTTTGCTCCGTCTATAAATGGTTGCCAATACTCGCCAAATAGGCTTTTACCACCGTTCATGTAGACCATGAGGTCATCAATCAGCAACATTAAAGCAGTCAGTAGCCCAAGAATTATACCGAGAGGGCTAAATAAAAAAGCCCGATTGAGCACTGCCCAAGCGATACCTAGCGCAATTAGTGCGTTTTTCCAACCAATTGTTCCTGATATGATTTTGTCAGTGAATTTAATAAAATTAACAACAACCTGAATTATCATGCCGACCGCTTTAATGACTTTAGTAATGCCGTCAGCAATCAATTCCTTATTAACTGTTAACCAGTTTCTAAACCCAGCAATTAAATTAGTCAAAGCAGGCGCAAGATTTAGTGCAATCTTAGTTTTTATGCTATCGAGTGCTAGCCCAGTCTTGCTCATTTCTCGCTTATAAAGCTCGGCTTGTTTAAGCTCCTTTTGTGAGATTTTGAACAGTGCGCTTTTTTTTGTAGCCAGCTCTTTTGCTTTATCGATTGCGTTATTAAAAGCGCCGATTAATTTTTTCCCGTACAATACAGCAGTAGCCGCTAAAGCAACTAAAACCAGCTTTAATGAAAATAATTTCGACTTTGTTTTATTTGCCGCTTTACCCGCTTCCGCCGTTGATTTTTTTGTCTCTCGAATTGCTTTGTTTGCATCTTCTTGTATGCTATTAGCTGTATCTGCAAGCTGATTTACGCCAGCTTGTAGATTATTAACAACTTTCGTTATCTCGCCGGCTTTGGAAGCGTCAACACCAATTTTTATCAAAAATTCTTCTAAAAACATTATTGCGCCTCACTTTGCTGTTGTTGCTTTTCTGCTAATTTAGTTTCAGCTATTACGTTATGCATATCGATAACATCATCAAGAGAGTAGATAGTACGAAGCTCGTGGAGCGTTGCGTATCTATTTACGATAACGCCCCACACAAACCAATCTACATCACTGTCTCCGCCACCGTCTCCAAGCTGGCTGTACTTAGCTTGGATGCAATCCCATTTGGTAAAAAACCCAAAAAATGAAATTTCAAACCCTCGATAATTACTTGATAGTAATGACTTCTGTGCGTGTTAAAGAATTCCCCCGCTTCTTGTGGTTTTTGAAACAGTACTTTTTTACCGTTTTCATCTACCGCAGTGACATAATCAAGTATGAATTTTTCTATTTCAGCAAATTGTTCAGAGCCGATATTTGATGCTAGTTGACCAATGTCAAAACCTGATTTATTTCCATCAAATGAAAAACAGCCCTGAAGTAGAGCCGTTAATTTTTTTAGATATTTGTTTGATTTGAAAAAATCTGCTTGTGTGAATGTATAAACTACATCATCAATAGTAAAATCTGTGCTTTGCATTATAAACCGCCTTTAATATCAAATTCTGCTTTAGTTGCTTTAAATGTCCACGTTACGCCGTTGTGTGACGTTCCGCGTGCGTGCGTTGGTGGCGTTGTAAACCAGCAACCCGTAAGTAAAAACTCATCACCGTTGCGCAAATCCTTATAAGTGATTAATTTGCCCGTTGCTGTAGTCGGGTTATTAATTTGAGCATTGCGTAACTGGTTTAGTTTCTGATTAGTTTCAGAATGCTGTAACGTTTTAATAGTAACAGTTGCGCCACGATTGCACGAATGAACAAAAACGCCTTTACCATTAATGCCGTAAGTAATATCGCCGTCATCGCCGATCGGTGCAATACTGATAGCATCTTGCGCATTTTCGTAGCCAGTAATTTCTATGCCGTCGATAGTTAAAACGGCATCTTCTAAAGAAAATGATTTAGACATATAAAATCCTTATCGATTGAATTGAACAATGATATCGACACTGTGACCTGCGCCAGCAAGTTTAAGCGCACAGTTGATTGGCATCATCTTGCGAGCTTCTCTATCCGCTGTATCTTGCATATCGAACGAATCAGAATAGAAATAATAGCCATTGATTTGGTCGCCGTAAGATAACTCGCCTAGGTCGCCAAGTGTCCATTTGCCTAGCCCTAAGAATCCGTTATTGATAAATTGTTCACCAACCACCTTGATTGAACTGATTAAAATTTGCTGACCGCGATCAGTTTGAGGGATTTTTGTAGGTTGACCTTGTAATGTATTGAAAGCTTGAACCTGCACTGCATTAATGAAAGCATCTAAGCCTGTCGTTTCATCAATAAACGTTCCACCAAGCATTACCCCTTCAGCCAACATGTTTACACCCGCGTAATCAGTATAAAAGTTAATACCCAAACGTCGGCATTTTGTTGCTTCGTTGATTGTGATTTTATCGTCTGATGTGACACTAACTTCTTGCTTGAATTTAACAGTTTTAGCCGTATTTACACCCGTCCAAACTGTTGTTAGTGCAATTCCCATTAATTCGGCCGCGGCATGAGTGTTACCCTTATTGTTATACTGAACCATTAAACGACCGCTATTACGTTTTGATAGCGTTTTAAGCACGTTTGTATCAGTATATTCAATGTTGGCTGGTCGTGTTTCTGTGTACGCCATGACTTTTGCATTTTCGACGCCCTGAGCGACAACCCAGTCATGAGCCTCAACTAACTCAGCATCGGTAATCGTATTAGCAAAATAAACGCCATACCAATTTTGGTATTGATTTTGTAACTTGCTCAGTGCTTCCGCTGGTGTTTCTTTATTGTAAGTGATCGCATTTTCACCATTAATCAATGTGCCTCTGCCGTCGATTAGATTAGTCATATTACCGACATATGAACCATCTAACTGAGCGTCAAATACATAACCAAAATTAGCACCTTTACCATCGGTATTTGCTGATAAGATGAATCGGCTACCTACAGCATCATAAATAAATTTGACGCCTAAATCCTTTAATTTCGCATTAATAATATTAGCTACATCTCGTACACTAGAAACATTAGAGAAATTCAGATTTTTAACATCGATTTTTTTATTACCAAAATAAAATGATAAATAACCGTCTGTAATATTTTTAAATTGAATATAGCTAATTGACAATGCTGAACCATTAATTTTTGCGTTAATTGCAGACAATTTAACTTCGTTTTTCATATATCTAGCAATTAACGCGGTTTTCGGTTTTGGTCGTGCTGAAAATAACGCAGAAGCAGCACGGTACGCATCTGAATTAGTGCCAAATAAAGACGCTACACTGTTAACATCTGAAACAACGACGTAGCGAGTGTCTGGATTTGTAAATTCGTCGCACATTTCATCAGTGAAAATAGCAACTACGCTTAAATCACGCTTTTGTGCGCCCCGCGGTGATTGTTGTAGTGTTACATCTACAACTTGACTGATTGGTAAACTCATTATTACCCTCTTTTTATGTTGAATTTAACTGTATCGCCACGGTTTACTTGAGCCTTGACGATCGGATTAATTGAAAATGTAAGATCGACCTGTGCACGCTGTTCTTTACCGCCTGCGATGGTTGTCGGTAGACTTCGAATTTGCGAGCATTTGAGATATCCCATACCTAAACGCCTTAACCTTTGCCAAACTGCTGTTAATCGCATTGATTCAGTGAGTTTACACAGCATATCGTACGCATTCTTACCGTATGCATTGATTGAGATAGTAACCTCTCGTAGCGTTGACGCTATCTCTTCTTCATCTGTACCATTGAATTTAACTTCAGTACCTACATCTGACTGATATGCATTTAATACTGTGATAAATTTATCGAGTTTTGAAACGTCTTGCATATTGTTAGCATCAAAAACTAACTCATCAGGTAACGTCAAAACCTCCGCTATCATGCGCCTGAGAGCCGTCATATCGAGTCGCGAGACAGTCGTAATAGCCATAATCACTCCATATTGATTCCGAAATAACTTTAAATCTCATACCGTGATGATGAAATAGCACGCCATTAGTGATTTTTTCACGAGAAAATATTCTAACCGTTGGATTGTACCTATCACCCTCGGGTAATATTTGCAAATCATCATTACTGGCTGGTTGAATTATGCAGGTAATGTCACCTAGTGACTCAAAATTAACTTTAGTAGCAAAAAACGGATCGCTTAAAAAATGCGATATTAATTCACGATTCATTTTCTCTTACCTCGTAAGTTATTGACGCCCGAAGTTGTCCAGTATCAATCAGCGGTTTGCTTGATTTCTTACGCTTTGCTGTTTCTTCTTTATTCGCTACAAAATCGCCATCAGTTATTTTTTCGACAATTTTACCTTGCAAATAAGCACCGACTTCAGCTAAAGCATCATGCGCAGATTTTTTACCTTTTAAAAACTCAGCAACATGAGATTTACCAAGTCTTCCCACGTTTTCAGCTTCTTCTGACGCTGTTGACCTCATAAAAGAACGTTCTGGAATACCTTTTTTAGGTGATCCGAATTCATGAATAACACCAAGTTCGGCATTAGTTATGCCAGTCGATTCTTTTCGTGAATTTTCATCACTCGGAATGCCGACAACTAATTGAATACAATTTAATTGCTCAGCTCGCTTTATAACTTCTTTTAGTCGTTTTACGATTTCTAATTCACTCATCCGATAACCCCAATCGGAGTTATTAAACGGCGTAAGCGTAGATATTCTTGACCGTAAGAAGTAGAGGTTAAATCGTAGTCGCTAGGATTGCCTGATGATGTATTTTGTGATGTGTAGCCGATTGATAAACCGCCTGCGGACTTGCTCGATACCGATTTAAAGTTTTCGCCATTGTTAAAAATAACGTTATCGTCTAAATCCCGATTTAAAAAGCCTTTGATAGCTAATCTGTGTGCCGTGTAAGCAAACAAGCCAAGGTCGTATAGCTTACCCCATACTTTTTCATTCACTACAAGCGCACTGCTTTCTAAAAAATGCTTGATTGTACTATCATCGACTTTTGAAAATTCGGGGTATTCATCACGAAAGTTCATAAATACCCCCTTATTTATTAGGATTTATAGTCTACATACTGCGCAGATTTAGGCTCTTTCCACATTACACCTGTGAATGCTGAACGATAGCCGCTTTGATATGAGAGTAAATCTTTTCTCATTACTTCTAAGATTTCTGGCATGTGTACTTTCATTTCAAGATAATCTTCATCATGAGAATAAATAGCTAATCGAGATTTATTTTTATTAATCTGCTTAGCATATTGCGCTGGTACTTTAACGAAGTTGATGTTAAAGCTCTCATTTTGTGATGCTTTACGTAACGCCGCCATTACTCTATCCATTGCCGCAATCGGAAGTAAATCTGTACCGACGATTTGAGGATTAGGGTCGAACTTCTGCATCGCAGTCATAAAGTCTGCGGCATCCATTGCTATATGCGTTGGTTGAATGGTGTAGTTTGATCTTGACCAAACTTCATCATATGCACCAAGAATCATTTTAACGAACTCCTCAGATGACATTTCTTCCAACGTCTTACCTGATGTGTCGTTATAAACTTCAACCTGCTTCCCAGTTAACAGCCCTTCTTGACCAGGTTTTTGTTCATGCCCAACATAACCCGCGTACTGAATGGTGGCCACCGCATTCGCATACAAATCATTCTGTTTCTTGGCAGGTAAATTAATACCTAGTTTCTGCGCTTTCTCAATTTCTTGTTGAGTGTAAACAAGACCTTTAGCCCATTGTACAACTGGTGATTTTTTCGCTTCAATGGTGCTATCGATTGTTTCAAGCGATGTTGTTTTAATGCCAATCACGCCATTTTTTACAGACCCACGAACTTCTGTTACACCGTATTCCCACTCTTCTGTTGCAAAATCTAATCCTTCGGTTACCGGCACAGCTTGACCGATATTAATCTCTGGTAGTTCTTTTTCTTGTAACTGTTTATCACGCTCTAACAGTTGTTCTGTGATAACGTCACTATAATCTACATTTTCATACGCCATTATGCTTTAGCTCCTCTTGTTGCAACCTTAACCGATTGCGCATAACCTAATGTAATTGCCGCACAGTGATTGCCATTGCTGACACGTTCGACCCAGTAACCAAGGTCAATATTACCTTCGGCAACGTTTGTAATTTTTCCTGCATCATCACCAGTTGGTACGATATAAACACGCTCACCACGCTTCAACTCGATATCATTTACTGCTAGCGCAACAACTGAATCGCCATGAGAGAAGTGTCCGATGTTGATGTGACGGTTATTTGGGTGCTTGTCGCCGTAGATATCACGCACGATAATCCCGTGAATTAAATCATTTGCTGATTCGATTGCTTTAATACCACCATCAGCATTTACTGCCACGAATGTGCCACACAACAAATCTTTACCTGTTAAATTTTCTTCACCCCAGACTTTGCTATCTGAGCTAGATACGCGGTAAATAGATCCTGCTTGCATTGTCCCAAGATCTGAATCCCAACTTGTAAAATTGTAACCCATATTATTTGCCTCCTAATCGTTTGCTTGCTGATTTTGCTGGTGCTTCTTTGCTGTCATTAAGCAAACTTGAAACAACCTTGTTTTTCTTAGTGCTTGTAGCTACTAGACCAGCATAAGCTGCTCTGATTTCTGCGTCTGTTAATTTTGATGCTTGGTCCTTTGTGTAAATCCCATGATCGACTAACACACCGATGCGAACATCACGACCACTTTTAGCGTCATTTAACTTAACTTTTGGGAATCGTGCTTTAGCATCATTCATTACGCTGTCTTTGTCTTTTTCCGCTTCAAGTTCTTCAACACGCGCTTTGTATTCGTCACGCTCTTTCTTAACTTGTTCAAGCTCTGCCGTTAAAGCAGTAATTCGGGCGTCCTTATCGTCTTCGCCTGCTGTTGGTTCTTCATCGTTCAAAGCTTCAAGTTTTGCTTTTAGCTCATCGATTTGTTTTTGAAGTTCATCAGCCTTGGCTTTTGATTCTTCATCTTCTTTACCTTGAACTTCTTCCAGTTGTTTTGTGAGTTCATCAATCATTTTATTGATTTCCTCTTTTGACAACTCCCCTTCCGCATCATTTAGACGTTTACGAAACGAATCGATCAATGCGAGTAATTTATTTTTTTTAGGCATTAAATTTGCTCCTATTTTTGGTTTACTATCGTTTAATCTACAATCTGAGCCAGCGCGACCTTCGGCAACGATAGCGACATGATTTACCTTGATATTTTTGTGATAAAACTTTCCATTTTCTTCTTGAATATCCGCAGGCTCATAACCAACCGATAATTCGCGAATATCTTTGTTTTTGAGTAACTCAATTGCTGAAGCATCTTGAATATATGCATCACATACAATGTAATTACCGTCGGCTCTCGGATTTTGAACATGACCAACTGTTTTATTTTTCCAGTCAGTCGCATCAACCGATTTCTTATCTGGGTGCGTGATTGTGATGGGCATGCCTTCAATCGATTTAAGCGTATCGGGTTTACTGAGTTCTTCAATTGTTCTATTAACATCAACAAGCTTGTTTGCTCTGCTGTCAGTTAATCCAATTTCATGCCCGTAATACTGTAAAACCCCGCCTTTAGTGATTTTTGCAGTTGTTTTTAAGTAGCCCTGCGGTGTTATTTCCCAAGCCATAAAGCCCTCTTTTAGACGTAAATAACCCTGCCCATTTAAGAGCATTAAATAGTTAATTTTGATTAGAATTTAATATAAGGAATAGCTAAACATCGGCACTGATAATCTTCGCCACATTTGCCGATATACCCACCAATTGACTTACGCTTTTTCCATGTTTTACCTTCGTCATCTGAGTAGACGGTTGGGTCTGAATATTTGCATAGCATGTTATTTAAAACTAAATGCGATTCACGCTCCCGTGCGTCACCAGTGCCTTTCCATTTATAGACATCAAAGCCTAGTTTTTTATTACGCTCTTCTTCAAAATCAGCGTTGATTTTAGCTGTTTGGTCTCTTGCAATGAGTTTTGCACGAGAGTACGAGACATTGCCTCTGGCTCGAATTTCATTAATTAGCTCGCCGTGTCTAAAACCTTTTTTGTAGTTTGTGAAAACATTTGAACCAATGTCATTGATAAAGTCGTTTTTGATTGATGTTATTAGCTCGACATTTTGCTGAATAGCTACTGCTAACGTATCGCCCAAAATTTCTTTTTCAACAATACTTGAAAGGTCAACATCAAACGCATTTTTAAAGTTACGAGTAAATTGTGTCTTATTCTGATAGTGAACCTTACTCGCGAATCGAGTGGCCAATAATTTAGCCCTTTCCTCAATGCGCTCACCAGCAATTGACGCTAACACCTCGATTAAAGAGTTAATATAATCATCATCACTAATGGCGACAGCATCAACTAAGTTCTTTTTACTCAGCGCATCAGTAATTCGGTTTATCATCGCTCGAATAAAATCGGCTAGCGCATCGCGATAATAAACCTCAGCACGCTTACTCGGTGTTGTGGGCGGTAAAAATCTATCACGCCCCGATAGCGAATTCTTCAGTAGAGAATAAATCTCCATCTTTCAAATCCTCCTCGGTCGTATTGATTAGGAGTTTACGCGCGATTAACTCAGTTTGAGCAACTTTATCAGGAATAATATTAGCGGTAACTAAAGCCGAAAAAGCACTAGCAAATTGACCAAATCTAGCAGCTTCTTTATCTTCATTAACTACTTTTATCGACGGGTATTCAAACGTTAGTCCGTGATCTGGCATCATTTTATCTAGAATAAACTTATCGATAAACTCCTGCGCTGGTCGCAATCTGCTTTCTTGTAGTGCATTGATTGTACCGTGGTACGATTCTAAGTCTTCTTCACCAGTCGAAAATCCGCTCGCAGATAGTCCAAATAACACGGTAATCGGTCTATCTAGCGCACCTGCGGTAACAGTGATGAGTTTTGTTAAGACCTCAGACAAACCGCCGTATGTTGCTGTTTTTTGCTCCCAACGACCTTGCGCTTCACTATTACCCGCATCAAGCGCAATAGCATTCATTGAAGATTTAGTATGATTAATTAGATTGATGAACTTTCTAATATCATCTTCCTTACCCTGAGCCACTTTTGCTATCAAGTCAGGAATGAATAAAACATCAACATTACTATCTTGAATAATATCGCCAATGCATGTAATTGTTGTGTCAAACAACCGAATCGCATTGTATTTGTTTTGCAAGTCCGATGTGCCAAATTGATTTCTGTCTGTCAGTTTTGATTTACCAAGTTTCAATCTGTGACAACGTGAATGATGAACCTTGTCATTTTTTCCAATTGTGTAGTAAATTGGTTTGCCGAAATTCGCTGATTTCAAATCATCATCAATATTGCTGTCAGGATTAAACTCACCTTTAGTCAACACAATAAAGCGTTGAATATCCTCAATAGCTGATAACGGTTGTGACATATCATCAGCATCAGTAATAGCAACAATTAGCGCATCACCAAGTAGCGAGCTAAACGCCAAAAATTTTTCTTTTATTTCGTTTAGTTTTAATCGATTTTCTTTTTCGATAACGAGTTTTAATAGGTTTTCATCATAATCACCGCTAAAAATTCTTGGTAATTTGAGCATATCCTCAGCTGTTTTATCGATGTATTTACCAGTTAGCCAAGAACTGCTATACATGTTTAACAATTGCCTGTCAGATATTTTCTTATTTGAATATTTCACCGAATCGTTTTTGTTACCAAGCGATGTATACAGGCTTTCTACTGAATCAGTAATATAATTTGCTTGTGTCATAACACATCCAAAATTGATAATTTGTTTTTAATGTAACCGTCTAATGAGTACCGAACAGCATCCCAACAATGATTATTTGCATCAACAATAATCGGTAGTACCTCACCCGTCATTCTATCAGTTTTATAGCTATATAACCGAGCTTCGGTTGCGGTATGTTTACAGCGAGGATGGATAATAATTTTTTTAAACCCTCGCAGATATGCGATACCGTCCTCAACACTGCCCTGCCATTTTTTTGCTGCTGAGATATTAAAACCCTTGCGCTTGATGTGACTGATTGTTTCAGGTCTTGAGCAATCACCTTTAATCGGCCATTTTCTTGACTCTGGCACTGAATCATAAAAAGCTGGCATTTCGTCGAGTTCGATATTAACGCCGTATGCTTCATATTCGATATACAGACAATCGTTCAAAATAAATGAGCGGATTAATGTGTTTGGGTCATTTGCAAAGCCGAAGTCAGCACCGAACAATAAACGGTCTGCTTGTTTGTGCAGGTTGTCATCAAATTCTTCAACAACATATCGACCACTTAAAACTTGTTTATCTGAATTCTCTAGGTATGCTCCCTCCCACACCCAAGCATATGACGCATAATCCAATCGGGCCAAGTCGTTTAATCTCTCTTGCTCTAACACATCAGGGAAAAATGGATTATCGTTATAATTCATCTCAACGATGATGGCATTATCTGGCGGGGTTTGTCTGAATCTTATATCTGTTGGGCTTCCCTCTGTTTCGGGGTTCCACGTTACCCATATTTCGGAGTTAGTCTCACGAACCGTAGGGGTTAACTTTCGCCATGCAATTTCCGAAACATTTTCCGCTTCATCAACCCAGCATAGCAATATACGCGCTTTTGATTTAATACTGTCTAGATTATGACGTAATCCGCAGAACACATAACTAACCAATCCATTTCTTGTTCTGATATAGTTTTGACCGATGTCGTAGTAATCAGCTAACCAATCAACCGAGCGAATAGCCTGCTTTACTTCTTCCATAGAAGAATCAGCTAACGAGTTCATAAACTCACGGGCGCACAGTATTACACCGCTTACACCGGCTTCTGCAAATTGATAGCCTTTAATCGCTGTCATTAATGCAAATGAACGAGTTTTAGCGCT
>NZ_LZHA01000010.1:0-574 GCF_001690335.1 Gilliamella sp. Gris1-4
AACAACCATAACTCGATTCATCATGCCAAGAACAATGCTAACAGATAAACGGTGGGAAAAGCTACTACAAATAATGAAAAATACCGGCCGAGTTTATAATAAATCCGAGCATCGGATGACGTTTGAAGGGATCCTTTTCCGAATGAGAACCGGTATTCCTTGGCGAGATTTGCCAGAAGAGTTTGGTGAATGGAGCACTGTCTATAGGCGATTTAATTTGTGGTCTAAAAAAGGAATATTAGTTGATATTTTCAAACATTTATCACAACTAGCGGATTTTGAATGGGTGTTCCTAAATGGCTCGATTATCAGGGCTCATCAACATAGTACAGGCGCTGCAACGGAGTATTCCGAGCAAATAGGTCAGAGCTGTGGTGGTAATTCAACTAAAATTCATCTTGCGGTTGATAGTGGTGGTTTGCCTATTTGTTTTGAGCTTTCTGAAGGACAACGACATGATATCACTTATGCAGAAAACCTAGTTGAAAAGCTCGATGAAGTCAATACAGTGATAGCCGATAAAGGTTATGACAGCGAGCCTTTTCGGTGCTTTGTTCGTCAAAAAGGCGGACGA
>NZ_LZHA01000011.1:0-2240 GCF_001690335.1 Gilliamella sp. Gris1-4
CCAAAGCAACGCACTTAACCCGCTAACAAATCTTTACAATAAACCAACAAAAAAAGTGGCGCATTATTCATCATCAAGTTATAATTTTTGAGCTTATACAGGCAAGGAATCGCTCAAAAATCAGGCAAATGGATATAAAAGTTCATAAAAAACAATAAATTACTTGACAAGGAAATAAAAATGCATTACCATGGTTGGCATCTGGCATCTGGCATGCCAAACCTATGCCCTAAATCTTATTGATTCGCACGGTAGCCAAAGTAGGTCGCCACAGTTATTTTCATCATCGAAGTCATTTCGCGTAGCGAAATCGACGCCGTCATCGGGGTCTTTACTGGCGATGCTGTCGGCGGATTCTTCGACAACATCTTCGGTCACATCATCGGTCATATATTCGGCAAAATTATCGTCGATATCCAAGTGGTTATTAAAACCGCCATTGTTATCCAAACCGCCGTTACTATTTAAATCACCATTGTTATCAAAATCGGCACTATTCTTCGCACCGTTGTTGTTATTGTCATATACGCAGGATACAGAGGCGTTAACGGTAAATACAACCAATACTATTCACGGTAGTGGGCCGTATTTAACGTTTGATGGTGGGCGGACAAAGGCAACTAATACAGACACTTTTTTGGCAATCGAGTTGCCTGATGGAAGACGTATCACTCAGTCAACAAACACATCAAGTGTTACAAATCCGATAAGGTTACCAAGTGGAAATTATACATTTAATGATATTCATACGGTATTGCCATCGGGTGCAACATCTATTAGTTTAAATAGTCTAATCAGCCAAGGGAAGTGGGGAGATGATGATGGGGATGGACAGGGTACAAATGGTGTTACTGCAACAGGGAGTATATCGTTAGCAATAAAGGATAAAAACGGTAGCACGGTTAATCGTAGTGATACATTAGATATATGTAAAGCGCCTTATAAGGTCACTTTAGATAGTACAGGGGGAAGTTTAACTACACAGTATGGAGTGCCAAATAGTAGTCGTTTTTACGGAGGCACAGCGGTTTATTATATCACTTTGCCGTCACAGCCGGTTATTTGTTCGGTCAGGCCGAATCTAAACTTTGGCTCAACCAGCTCCGCAGGCCCATCTAACATATGGAGTCCTACTAAGGGCTTTTTAGTTCAGTCAACAAACCCATCATCTTACAGCAGAAACTTTCCTACTACAGGTGCAGATGGATTGTATTTTGATTTGGACATAGGAGGGATAGACGCAAGTCAGTTGAGTTGGGCAGTTAACACAAGTGGTAGTCTAGGGATAACGGTGAGTTGGAGGTTGCCGAACCAAGGTGATATATGGATTACAGATAAATCCAAAAATGTAACACGGGTAACATTAACAGGTCCTAGGGCAAGTAGTAGTCAGATAAGCTCAAGTAATCCTGGTTCACTTACACGTCCATCTTTGCCACAGACCTTCGAGTTGGTGGGTAGGGATAGTAATGGTAATGAGGTGAGGTATGGATTTGTGTTAAGGCAGTGGTTCGTCAATCGGGGGAGTGTAAAGAAAGATTATAGTGACCAATTAGCATGGTGTAATCGTTTGGGTTATCGAATGCCACGGGTAAGGGATTTAACCAATTCAAACTATGACTATTTAGGCGCAGCCCCTCGTTCATCAGTTAATGCTTACATGCGTCACATAGGAGCAGGATTTTTCACGGAGTGGGGCAGCATGGGCGGCTACGCTGATGCGGGCTTCGTCGGCGGCCTCTACTGGACGAGCGACGCTTCAGGTTTCTACCAGTTCCGTGTCTACTCGACCTACGGCGCCGTCGGCAGCGGTTCCTACAGTCCTTTCGCTGTTTGCACCGCACCTTAGTTCTTAGCGTTTAGTTCTTAATCCTTAGGACGCGGGGGTGGTTATGGTGCTTGAGAGGATAATATAACAAAGAACAAAGCCCCCGCGTAAGTTGGGGCGTTTCCCTTAGGGTTGCGCCGTTGTGGCAAAGCCACAATAGCGCCGCCCCCCGCCGCCGACGCTGAAAGTGTCGATGGCGGTGGCACAAGGGCAACCAAATAAAGAAGGTCATGCAATGGAAATAGAACAAAGATTAGCATTAAGTGAAAATCCGATTCATTTTTTGAGAGAAGGTCTTTTTTTAAAGACCTACAACCAATCATTTTATGTGATGACTCAATTATTAGGATTCAACATAAAACCGATAATCAAACACATAAAAAAACTCGACCAAATTATTGTGTGTGGCGGG
>NZ_LZHA01000012.1:0-51837 GCF_001690335.1 Gilliamella sp. Gris1-4
GATATCCATTAAAAATACGGGTCGATAATGGGCCAGAATTTACAGGAAAAACCTTTATAAACTGGGCTAAATCACATGATATAACCATTGATTATATCCAGCCCGGTAGCCCTTATCAAAATGGCTTTATTGAACGATTTAATCGTACCTATCGTACTGAAGTACTCGATTTATATCTTTTTAACAACTTAGCACAAGCTAGGAAAATAACCGAAGAATGGCTAACGATTTATAACACCGAAAGACCGCATGAGGCATTAAATAACATGACACCGATTGAGTATAAAACACTAAAACAAGCAGCTTAATTTTCTACGTGAGTTGTGTACTAAGTTTGGGGTATTTACAGCAACATTACGTGGGTAGCCACCACTTTCTCCGGTATAAGATGGATCAAAAGCCAACGTAATAAAACCTTGTTCGGCTAGTGTTTGAGCGTATAGCCCGCTCGCTTGTTCTTTTACTGCACCAAAAGGTCCGCTGATTGCGATTGCAGCTAATTCGCATTCATTTTGATTTTTGGGAATATAAAGATCGCCGATTAATATAATTCCATAACGGTTCTGAAAGGCGACTTTACGGTGATTAACTTTTGTACTTTTAGGAAAGGTCTTGTCCCATTTTTCGAACAGTGATAAAGGTGAAATTTGATTTATCTTATCAGTACTCATAGTTATAACTCCACTTATTGGTGTGAATAGTATAGTAGTTGGTGGAACAAATTTTGCTAAAAGCTCTTATTACTCATTTCTTTTACTGATATAGATTATATTTAGATAACTCAGCAGAAATTGTATTAGTAATTATTATAATTAATATTAATAGTATTGATTAGTGGGGAAAAAATGCTAAGATTAATACTAAATTGTTATAAATAAGAGTAAAAAAATACTTTGCTAACTAAGCGAGAAAACTACAATGATCTTTACCTGTTTATGATTGTTGTACAGGAAGGAAGCTTTACCGCTGCAGCAAAACGGCTTGGGCTTGCACAATCAGGGATAAGTCGTTCTATCCGTGAGCTTGAAAAGCGCCTTGGTTTACAGCTTTTGGTTCGCACAACGCGCAAATTATCTCTGACGCAGGCGGGTGGACAATTTTATCAAAAAGTACTGTCTGGATTTGATGCATTAAATGACGGACTAACCTCTCTAGCTTATTATCGTAATACTCCATCAGGTACTGTTCGCATCAATGCTAGCCAGCATGTTATAGATAAAGTGCTATTACCTAAGTTAGCGGTATTTCAACAACTTTATCCTGATATCCGATTGGAACTTATCAATGAAAGCAGGTTTGTTGATATTATTTCTGAGAGATTTGATGCCGGTGTGCGCCTAGGTCCAGAAATTAACGATGGCATGGTTGCTGTACGTATTTACCCAGATATGGAAATGGCAATTGTTGGCACTCCCGACCACTTTCGTCGCTATGGATTTCCACAAATACCAGCAGATTTAGTGGCACATCCTTGCATTGCATATCAACTTGGTGACGGAAGTTTGTACTCGTGGGAGCTTTATCAAGATGGCGAAAAAATTACCCACCGACCTGAGGGAAAATGGGTTTTTGCTGATAGTTATTTGGAAGCTAAAGCTGCTCGCTTTGGATTGGGGTTAGCCTATGTACCAGAAGAATTGGTAGCGGATGATATAGAAAAAGGCGTTCTCATTAGAGTGCTACAACGTTTTAGTCTTAAGCTCGAAGCATCGTATATCTATTACCCTAATAGAAATATATCTCCTGCGCTACGAGCTGTTATTGACGCATTGAAAATTTAAAGGGAGATTGAAATTGTCTACACTTGATTATTAGAATAATTTTTTAAAAACTTACAAGCGATTTTATTTTCAATATCTTTATATGTAATATTACTTATTTCATGTCTAAATTCGCTTTTTGTAACGCCATAACCATTTGCCACTGGTTAGTCGATGGTAGAAGAATGTGCTTCTTATGATCCAATCAAGGAACATTCCAAACCATACACCAAGTACGCCGAAGCCAAGGTAAACGCCAAAAATATAACCAACAACGATTCGACACATCCACATGCTGGCTATAGCAACCCACATGGTGTAATTGGCATCTTTGGCACCTTTAAAACCGTATGACAAGACAAATGAAGATGCCCAAAATGGGGTGAATAAGGCATTAAACCAAAGCAGATGTTTGGCTATATCGATAACTTCTTGGTCGTTGGTGTATAGTGAACTTAATAAGCCAGCAAAAGGTATTGATAAAAAAGCCAAAAAGCATAATATAAAATTGGTTAAATGAAAGATAAATTTAAGTTGTCTGGTAGGTTGAGATATTTGCCCCATACCTGTGCGCTTACCGACGATGATAGTAGAAGTAGCACCTAATGTACTGCCAGGTAAATTAAGCAGACCTGCAATTGAAAAGGCAATAAAATTGGCGGCTATACTTGATGTACCCATTCCAGCAACAAAAGTTTGGGTGAGTAATTTACCGATGTTGAACATTACCGATTCAACACTCGCGGGTAGACCGATACTTAAAATATCGATAAGGATTTTGCTATTAAATGAGTGAAAATAACTTCTAAAGGGTATAAAAAGAGCTCTGCTTGGTTTAATGGTAAGTAGTAATAATATAAAAAACATACCGCAATAGCGTGATGTCGTTAATCCAATTCCTGCGCCAATGAATCCCAAACCTTGCCAATCAAATATACCGTAAATTAATATGTAACTTATAGATATATTTAAGATATTCATAATAATGTTTAGGTACATTGGGATTTTGGTATTTCCGGCCCCTCGTAGAGCACCACAACCGATTAATATAAAAGCTAGAGCAGGATAACCTAGTACAGTTAATTGAAGAAAAGTTAATGATAACTCCTTTACGTCGGGATCGGCTTTACCTGCAATAATTTCAATAATCCAATAACCTGAAAATTCAATAAAAATGAATAATAAAATTGAGATAATAACAAGCAATGTGATGGATTGTCTGGCAGCAACAACGGCCTTTTTTCGGTTATGGCGTCCAAGGCTAAAAGCCACAACTACCGATGTTCCAAGTGCAACGGCCATAAAAAATGACATGATAATCATATTAAAGCTTTCAGCTAGACCAACGGCAGCCATTTCGGCTTTGCCTATCCAACTCACTAAAAATGTACTAAAAATTCCCATTAAAATAACGGATAAGTTTTCAATGAGTATGGGAATGGCTAAGGGGTAAATTTCTCGCCATAGTAACACATTGTTTGAATGTCTTTTTTTGAATATTTGTAATTCTTTTAAACGGTTAATTAATTGAACATTCAATTTAAGGCCTAGGTTTTACACATTGAATTATGCAACTTATTATAACGCTATTATTGAATAAAAATAAATTTATGTTTGAAAAACATACTGCGGTTAGTTGATAAATGATTTATACAAATATTTTTAATTAATGATTAAAAATTAAATAAAGATAAATATTTTTTAATCGTTAACACATATAACAGTATATATTTTATTGCGTATTTAAGTGTTTGGCTTTATATTATTTTCAATACTAATATTGCAATTTTGCTTTAACCTTTATAAGCCCAATTTATGCATAAAAAACGTTTTTCTTTGATTGTAGCGATCATTGCTGTTATTGCTATGGTTGTTATTATATATTTTGCTTATCAACCTAGTACTATTATTTTGCAAGGTGAAGTTGAATCTAATCGTGTTGATGTTGCTGCCAGAGTTCAAGGTCGAGTAAACCAATTTAATTATGATGTTGGTGACGATGTTAAACAGGGTGAAGTTCTTCTTACTCTTTCAAATCCTGCATTGTTAGCTCAGCTTGCAACAGCAGAAGCGCAATTAAAAGTAGCAATGGCGAGTCGTGATAATACTTATAGCACTAGACCAGAAACAATTGATGTGCAAAAAGCGCAGTTAGATAAAGCTAAATCAGATTTAGATTTAGCTCAAACTAGCTATGAAAGAATTAATCGCTTAGCTAAAAATGGCACTGTTTCAAAGCAAAGCTATGATGAATCCTTTAATCAATATCAAGCGGCCATTAAAGCTTATGAAGCCGCTAAAGCTAACTTATCACTAGCCGAAAACGGTAGCAGTGTAGAACAGAAAAAATTAGCCGATGTGCAAGTTGAACAATCAGAAGCAGCATTGGCGCAAGTAAAAGCTGATGTTAATGAATTAACTTTAGTTTCTCCAATTAACGGTCAAATTACGACTCGAGTTGCTGAAACAGGGCAATTATACAGTCCAGGTACTCCGCTTTATTCTATTATTGATTTAAATGATATTTGGTTTACTTTTAATATACGTGAAGATTTGCTGGGAAACCTTAAAGTTGGTGATACGTTTCAAGTAAGAGTACCGGCATTAAATAATCAGATTATAGATGTTAAAGTCACTGTATTAAATGCTTTAGGTCAATATGCGAATTGGCAGGCGACTAAAGCAACGGGTGATTTTGACTTAAAGACTTTTGAAATGCGTGCTAAACCAATTAATAAAGTGTCAGGTCTCCGCCCAGGAATGAGTGTTACTACAAAGTGGCAATCTCGCTAGCTTGAATAATATCGAGATTTTAGACAAAAAGGAACGATATTAATGTATCACCGGCTATTTCAAGTAATTGGATGGGAACTTCGTAAATTAATTAAACAACGTATTTTGTGTTTATTAGTTTTCATCTATCCTTTATTATTTATTTTTTTATTTGTTTATATGTACCATGCCGGTGTTATTACTCAGGTACCTATTGCTGTTGTTGATCAAGATACAACTAAATCATCTCGCTTATTAATTCAACAAGTTGCGGCTTCACCTCAGCTACAGGTAGCTGAACGTTATCAAGATCTTACCTCAGCTAAACATGCGTTGATTAAAGGTGATGTTTATGCTGTGCTTTTCATTCAGCATGAGTTTGAAAAAGATCTTATAGCTGGTCATCAGCCAGAAGTTGTCGCTTTTTATAATAATCAGTATATGTCAGCTGGAACGATTATTTTTCGGGCGATGAGTTCCGCATTGAAAACAGCAAATAGTCAAATAGTATTGCAAGGATTATTAGAAAAAGGAATTGCTTCACCAGTTGCACAAAGCCAAATGCAAACTATACCGACAAGTTTACATCCCTTATATAATCCAACTTTAAATTATTTATATACGTTAATTAGTGGTTTAATTCCTACTATATTACAAATCATTATTATGATGGCCATGGTTACTAGTATTACTCGTGATCGTTTTACTGGAACGGGGTATCAGCAAATATTAAAATTAGCTAATCATAATATTTTTATCTTTTTATTAGGACGCATTATTCCTTATTTTATCTATTTTTTATTTTGCTTGATTCTATTTGATACCGTTTTAATTGCTAATTTTAATTTACCTTTAAATGGACATTTAATATTGCTTATACTTGGTGATATAGGCTTTATTTTGACTTCATGTTTGTATGGCATTTTCTTTGGTTTAACGGGATCAACACTAGCACAAGCTTATGGCACTGCAAGCTTAGTAGCATCACCAGCGTTTGGATTTACTGGGCTTATTTTCCCTCGGATTGCAATGAATACCTTTGCTTATATTTGGAGTGCTTTATTACCTGTAACATGGTATATACAAATTCGTCTTGATCAAACATTAAGATCGCCAAATATAGTAACTTCCTTACAACCGTTTGTTTATTTAGTGATCCAATTAAGTGTTATGGTTATTCTTGTTTATCTTTTTTTACGAAAGATCCGTAGGCGGTTGATATGATTAAATCTTTACTATTAATTTCCTATGATGAATTAAAACGAATTTTCCAAACCAAAGCGATAGTTAGCGTTATGTTTGTGGGAATATTTATCTATTTCATCTTTTACCCACAACCTTATTTACATGAAGCAATCCGAGATGTTCCTATTGCTGTTATTGACCAAGATAATACCAATTACAGTCGAGATCTAGTAAGACAACTTGATGCTAATAAGTCCATCAATATAGACTTACATATTGCAGACTTAGAAACGGCTAAAAAACTTATCGAAGAACGTAAAATATATGGAGTTGTACTCATACCTTACCGTTTTCAAAAGAATATATTAGAAGGAAAAACTAGCCCAGTGTCATATTATGGTGATGCGAGCTATATTTTAATTTATAGTAATGTTGCTACCGCCATTAATACCGTTGCCAGTAATTTTGGCGCTAAAATTTCAATTTCACGCAAAATAGCGCAAGGTGTCGATCCTGCAGTGGCAAATAATAATGTTTCTCCTTTTAATAGCCAGTTAATTAGTTTATTTAATCCTCAATCAGGATATGCAACCTATATTATTCCAGCCGCTTTTATTTTGATCTTAAATCAGACATTATTTATCGGTAGTATTTTATGCCGTCTATTTAGTAAAAATTCTGATTTTGAAATAGCCTTTATTAATAAACAGAATCACACGGTTTCATCGGCATTATTCCTGCTTTCTGGTAAATTATTGACTTATTTAGTGCTTTATTTAATCTATTTTATTATTTATACCGTATTTGCTAACTATTGGTATGACTTACCGCGCCTAAGTCATCTATCTGTTTCCTTACTATTTATTCTTCCTTTTATTTTGTCCACTTCGTTATTAGGTAAAGTTGTTTCACATTTTGTCCATACGGTAAGTGATGTATTTTGCTTAATTATACCGTCAAGTATGATTATCTTTTTTGTTACAGGATTATCTTGGCCAAAAGAATTGATGCCTCCTTTGTTCCATTTTATTGGCTATATATTTCCAGCTGTACCAGCTATAGTTGGGTCAGTAAAAATAAATCAAATGGGAGCAAGTTTTTCCGAATTTAGTCAGGAATATTGGCATTTGTGGATATTAACCATTGTCTATTTTTGTATCGCATTTATTTTAGAAAAACGTTATGTTCAAAAGATAAAGTCGACAAATGCTAAGAGAGAAAATTAAATTAGCAATAGTTCATTTATTATAAATAATCAAGTAAAAAATTGATTGATACAACAACGTCAGCAATGGCACTAATTTGCAGCTGTATTAATATGTTTGAATTTCTTTTTTAGCTTTATGATAAACCTCATTTGTTATATATAAAAATATGTCAGTTTCATAAATTTAGATATAGAATTTTGTTTTTTCCCTTGAAGGTTAGTGTGTATAGCTATATCATAATTGGCCGACTAAGATCTTAGTTAGCTAGACCCCAAAAAATAGAAAACAAAATAAATGAGTCCTCATGTTAATTAATGCTAAAAATATTCTCGAAAAATTAAATCCGCATAATAAAGTAAATTACGATTCTGTTTTAAAAGAAGTGATTAATAATTGGCAATCAGAATCAGTTCGACCAAAGTTACTAATTCATAGTTGTTGTGCACCTTGTAGTACCTATGTTTTAGAGTATTTAGCACAATATGCAGATATTACGATTTATTTTGCTAATTCTAATATCCATCCTAGAGTTGAATATGAGCACCGTAGTGTGGTGCAACAGAAATTTATTGCTGACTTTAATCAAAAAACAGGTAATAACGTTCAATTCTTAGAAGCACCTTATCAGCCAGCAGAATTTATTAAACAAGTTGGTCATTTGCGTGATGCGCCCGAAGGCGGCGAGCGTTGTCATATTTGTTACAAAATGCGATTAGATCTGGCCGCAATTAAAGCACAAGAATTGGGCTTTGACTATTTTGCAAGTGCTTTAACACTAAGCCCTAAAAAGAATAGCCAAAAAATAAACGAACTGGGGTTTGAAATTCAAGAGATCTTTTCGGTCAATTATCTACCTTCTGATTTCAAAAAAAATAACGGTTATAAACGCTCTATTGAATTATGCAAGGAGTATGATGTGTATCGTCAATGTTATTGCGGTTGTATTTTTGCTGCCAAAGCACAAGGTGTTGATTTGAAAAATGTGATTGCGATAGCTAAGCAAGGATTAGAGAAGGACTTGTAACATTTATTTATAAAAATATACTGAAACGTATAGTTACCGGAAACTTTTTGACACTGTTATTATCTACTGAGAGATATTTTTTAAACAGAACTATTAAAAAATTTAAACATTTAGCTATAATTGTCATTTATAAAAATAAAATTAATTTTTTAATAGTTAGCTATATTCTTGCTAAATGTGAGTTTATTATGTCAAAACTATATAAGTTAGGATTGGATGTTGGTTCTACAACAGCTAAATGTGTGTTACTTGATGAGCATGATAACTTTGTGTATACCAATTATGTTCGCCATAATACCTATGTTATAGCAACTGTGTTGCGATTATTAGATGAGATAGTACAAAAACTTGGCAATAATATTATCTTGTCGGTGAAAGTGACTGGTTCGGCAGGAATGGGGATTTCGGAAAAAGCAGAGATTGCTTTTATTCAAGAAGTGGTAGCTGCTTCAGAAGTTGTGCAACGAAAATATTCCGAAGTAAGAACATTGATTGATATAGGGGGAGAAGATAGTAAGATGATCTTCTTCTTCCCAGATCGTCCACCAGATATTCGTATGAATGGCAGTTGTGCTGGTGGAACTGGAGCGTTTATCGATCAGATGGCAACGTTACTTAATACTCCAGTTCAACAATTCGATCTTCTCGCCCAAAATCACAACCAAATTTACCCAATCGCTTCTCGTTGTGGTGTTTTTGCTAAAACCGATGTCCAAAATCTGATTAGTCGTAACGTTTCAAAAGAAAATATCGCATATTCTGTTTTGCATGCCGTTTGTATTCAGTTAGTTAACACCTTAGCGCGTGGTTATGACGTTGTACCAAAAGTGATGTTAATTGGTGGACCATTTTCATTTATTCCAACACTTGGTAAAGCGGCTTTAGAGACTTTAAAGCTAACTGAAGATCAAATTGTAAAAACTGAACATCCCACCTTATTGTCGGCTTGGGGAGCTGCAATTCATCTTTTGGATCGTACTGAGCTTTCAATTACTGATTTTATTGCAAAATTAAATGCCTCAACAAAAATAACCACTAATCAGTCTTTTAGATTAAATCCATTATTTAATAAATTATTGCCTTTTGATGATTGGAAAAAACAAAGAAAATATATTGAAATTCCTAAAATTAAGCTAGCTGATTATCAAAAACAAAACGCTTTTTTAGGTATTGATAGTGGATCTACAACTACAAAAATTACTTTAATTGGTGAAGATGATGAGTTGCTTTTTACCTATTATGCACCAAATAATGGTCACTCTATTGGTGCTTTAAGCAAAGGTTTAACACAATTAAAGCAAGAAATTGCATCATCAAGTAAAAACATTGTTATTGCTCGAACAGGTGTTACAGGTTATGGCGAAGAGCTATTAAAAGCAGCTTTTGCTTTTGATGATGGACTTGTTGAAACGATGGCGCATTTTGCCGCTGCAAAACATATCGATCCTGAGGTAAGCTTTGTAATGGATATCGGTGGTCAAGATATGAAAGCTATTTTTATATCCAATGGTGTTGTTAATCATATTGAACTTAATGAAGCTTGTTCATCAGGATGTGGGTCGTTTATTGAAACATTTGCTAAGTCACTTAATTTTAATACGATCGACTTTGCTGATGCGGCTTGTAAATCAATAAGCCCTTGCGATTTAGGTACACGATGCACTGTTTTTATGAATTCTAAAGTTAAACAAGCTTTGCGCGAGAATGCTACCGTTGGTGATATTTCAGCTGGGTTGGCTTTTTCAGTCATAAAAAATGCGATTCACAAAGTATTAAAACTCCACGATATGCGAAAACTAGGTGATCATATTGTGGTACAAGGAGGAACTTTTAAAAATTCAGCAGTTTTTAGAGCGTTAGAACAATTAACTGGTGCACAAATTACGAGTTCTAATATACCTGAATTAATGGGGGCTTATGGCTCAGCATTAGTAGCAAAAAATTACTATCAACAAAACCCAATAGCATCAACATTTATTGGTTTAAACAATTTACACAAAGCCGAAGAAAACAAAGCTAAACTTTCGCGTTGTAAAGGGTGCGAAAATAAATGCGATATTGTAATTTATCGTTTTGCTAATGGGCAACGCTATTATTCAGGCAATAAATGTGAACGTTTTTTAAGTAATAATCCTCAAAAAGATAACAATTCATTTAATATGTTTGATTATAAAAATGCGTTGTTATTTGATCGTATTGCAATTTCAACTTCTAATGCAAAAATCAATATTGGCATTCCGCGAGTGTTAGGACAATACGAAAATTTTCCTTTTTGGCATACGTTATTAACTCACAGTGGCATTAAGGTTACTCTTTCGCCATTTTCGACCAATGCTATTTATGAAAAAGGGGCAGGAACAGTCATGTCTGATAGTGTTTGTTTTCCTGCTAAGTTGGTACATGGGCACATTATGGAACTTATTGAACAAAAGGTTGATCGTATTTTTATGCCCATGGTGGTTTTTGAGTCTGCGCAGTTTGATAATGCTGTGAATAGTTATAACTGTCCAATAGTCAGTAGTTATGCTGAAGTGGTAAATAGTGCGATTAATCCCGAAATTAAATATGGCTTGCCAATTGATCATCCGGTTATTAATTTCACCAATATTAAATTACTTAAAAAAGGCTGTATTAAGTATTTAACTTCGTTAGGTATTAATAAAGCTGTGGCAGAGAAAGCATTTTCTAGTGCAATAATTGCTCAATCTAAATTTAAAAAATCACTTTATAATAAAGCAATTGAGGTCTTAAATAATGCTAAACAAACAGGACGTTATGTATTTGTTTTAGCGGGGCGCCCTTATCATAGTGACAGTTTAATAAACCATAAAACTCCCGAAATCTTAAATGCACTTGGTTGCGATGTGATTACTGAAGATTCGGTATTGGGAGCGATCAATCAATTGTCACCAGAACTACAAATTTGTTCACAGTGGAGTTATCCAAATCGTTTATATGCTTCGGCAACCTTTGTGGCACAACAAGCAAATAATATTCAATTCGTTCAACTCAATTCATTCGGTTGCGGACCTGATGCGATTGTCACCGATGAATGTAAGGCGGTATTAGAATCAAAAGGCAAAACCTGTACGATTATTCGTGTTGATGAAATTTCAGCAACGGGATCCGTTCGCTTACGTTTGCGGTCAATAATTGAATCCATCCGTATGAATCACCAACAGCCATTAAAATCTGTTGAACGTAAAAAGATAGCTATTTTTAATAAACAAGATAAACAGTGTAGGACGATACTAGCTCCGTTTCTTTCTGACTTTTATTCGCCAATTTTACCGTCAGTATTTGCATTATTGGGCTATAAACTAGAAACATTGCCAAAACCAGATAAAACTTCGGTTGAGTCGGGATTAAAATATTGTAATAACGAGATTTGCTATCCAGCAACCATTATTGTTGGCGATATTATCAAAGCTCTTCAATCTGGTAAGTATAATCGTGACGAAGTTGCGATTGGAATTACTCAGACAGGGGGACAGTGTCGTGCAAGTAGTTATCTATCATTAATTAAAAAGGCCATGATTAGTAATGGTTTTGAAGATATACCAATCATATCACTTAGTCCTAAGAACATGAATCAGAGTGAACAGCCAGGTTTTAAAATTAATTGGCTTAAAGCACTGCCAACTTCTTTTTTTGCTATGTTGTTTACTGATTCATTAGCTAAAATGTATTACGCTGTAGCGCCTAGAGCAAAGATAAAACAACAAGTTGATCAACTCAAGGATCTTTACATAAGAAAATTAGAGCAGGCTATTAGTCAGTATAAAGGTCATAAAGCAATTTATACACTATTAGCCGAAGCAGTTGCTGATTTTAACCAAGTAGAAGTTCTAAACAAAAATTGCCCACAAATTGGTATTGTAGGTGAAATCTATGTTAAATATAATAATTTTGGTAACCAACACAGTATTGATTGGTTAATTGATCAAGGCATTGAGCCAGTGATACCTCCAATGCTCGAATTTTTTGTTCAAGGCTTTGTAAATTTTGATAGTAATATTGATAATCACCTTGAATCGAAAAGGTATCTTTCCTATTTATTACACTTTTTTGAGAAGATTGCACAACGTTATATTGATAAAACTAATCAAATTCTGGCTAATTTTAAATATTATCAACCATTTCATAATATCCGTGATATAGCAAAAAAAGCTGAACAAATTCTTAATTTAAGTAACCAATTTGGAGAAGGCTGGTTGATTCCAGCAGGCATCATGAGTTTTGCTGAGTATGGTATTAACAATGTCATTAGTTTGCAACCTTTTGGCTGTATTGCTAATCATGTAGTTTCAAAAGGTGTTGAAAAACGTATACGCGACTTAAATCCTAAACTTAATTTATTGTATTTGGATTTTGATGATGGGGCAGGAGAAGTAAACGTGCTAAATCGTTTACATTTTATGGTTAGCTCATTAAAGTATACGCAATTACAACGTATTGTTTAATAACTATAATGGCTTATGGTTATGTGATAATGTATAAAATTATTCATAGTAATGCATTTACAAGGAGGATCAGTTAGTTGTGTTGTCGATTTATCAATTAAAACCAAAATTTCAAGCATTACTTAGACCATATGCCAATGCTCTTTATAAAGCAAATTTTACAGCCAATCAAGTAACATTAATAGCTGGATTTGGATCGATTTTTATCGCTTTCATTGTTGGAGTATTAGCCAAATATCAATGGATTTTTTTTCTTATTCCAATATGGATGTTTATCCGTATGGCACTTAATGCCATTGATGGTATATTAGCAAGAGAATATTACCAAAAATCAAATTTAGGTGCTTATTTAAACGAAATTTGTGATGTTGTGTCTGATAGCGCATTGTTACTCATTTTTACACAAATTGAATGTGTCAATAACTATTTAGTCATTTTAGTGGTTTTATTGTCGTTATTAACAGAATACAGTGGCGTGCTAGGTGTTATGATTGGTGCTTCACGGCGGTATGATGGACCAATGGGTAAGAGCGATCGAGCATTTGTGCTTGGTGGAATTAGTCTAGCGATTGCCACTTATTTATTACCTTTAAGTTACATCAATGCGCTATTATGGATCATTAGTATTTTGCTTGTTTGTACTGTAATTAACAGAATACGAAATGGCATTCAAGAAGTCCAAAAATAACGAGGGGAAATATGCGTCAACAGCAACAAAAAACATTTATTAGTTATGATGGCTGTCAGTTATTCTATCGCTATTGGTCTGTTATTGATAGCAATGCTAATCAACCTAAAGCAATAGTCATTTTTCATCGTGGGCATGAACATTCAGGACGTGTTGCACATCTTGCTGATGAATTAAATCTACCAGATTATCAAATCTTTGCTTGGGATGCTAGAGGTAATGGTCAATCAGAAGGTGAGCGAGGTGATGCTCCTAATTTTGCAACATTAATTAAAGATGCTAACTGTTTCATTGAACACATCATGCAGGAGTATAACCTCCGTCAAGAAGATATTGCTATTATAGCCCAAAGTGTTGGTGCTGTGATTGCTTCGGCATGGATACATGACTATGTGCCAAATATTCGTGCCTTGGTATTAGGTTCACCAGCTTTTAGCGTAAAATTATATGTACCATTAGCGGTGCCAGGATTGAAATTACTATATAATTTGAAAGGGAATTTTTTTGTTAATAGTTATGTCAAACCTAATTTATTAACGCATGATTTAGAAAGAGCAACTTCGTTTACAAAAGACCCATTAATTACTCGACCTATTTCTGTACGACTTTTGCTTGATTTATATTCAGTATCAGATCGTGTTGTTAAAGATGCAAATGCAATTACCGTCCCAACACAATTGTTAGTTTCTGGATCGGATTATGTAGTAAGACGAAAACCGCAAAGACAGTTTTACGATAATTTGGGCACACAACAAAAAGAATTTCACATTCTCCCAGGGTTTTATCATGATACATTTGGCGAAAAAGAACGAAAATTCGCTATCGATCGTGCAAGACGATTTATTATTGGTTGTTTCGCCAATCAAATTTGTGTACCGCCATTAGTTAATGCTGATCTTGTAGGATATACTAGGCAAGAAGCAGATAATTTAACGATGCCTCCATCGGGTTTGATTAAACCTATATACTGGAAGTTTATTAAAGCCAATTTAAAATATGTCAGTAAAATATCTGACGGAATTAGGCTTGGTATCGATACGGGATTTGATTCGGGTAGTACGCTTGATTATGTTTACCGTAATGAACCATCGGGAACATCAAAATTGGGGCGTTTTTTTGATTATGTTTATTTACAATCTATTGGTTGGCGAGGAATTCGACAACGAAAAGTACATCTTGAAGAGTTATTAAAACTAGCTATCAATAAATTATATGATCAGAACTATTCTATCGATATTGTTGATGTAGCAGCAGGGCATGGGCGTTATATTTTAGAAACGATTAATCAAATTGCCAATAAACCCAATTCGATTTTACTACGAGATTATAGTGATATTAATGTGCTTGCAGGTCAAACATTAATAGAAGAGAAAGGATTAGTAAATATAGCACGTTTTGAAAAAGGTGATGCTTTTAATCGTGAGCAACTAGCCCAATTATCACCTAAACCAACTTTAGCTGTTGTATCTGGTTTGTATGAGCTGTTTAGTGATAATCAGTTGATACGTAACTCTTTATCTGGCCTTGCTGACTCAATACCTGAAGGGGGATATTTAATTTATACCAATCAGCCATGGCATCCTCAATTGGAATTTATAGCAAGAGCGTTAACATCACATCGTGATGGTCAACCATGGATTATGCGAAGACGAACTCAACGTGAAATGGATCAGTTGGTTGCAACTGCTGGGTTTAAAAAAATAACAATGCGTATTGATCAGTGGGGGATTTTTACTGTATCGCTAGCACAACGAATAAAATAATGGATAAAGTAAAACTAGGATTTAATAAGCTAACTATTTATAAGTTTATATGGTTAATTTGTTTAGCTATTTTCTTTTTTACTAGCTATAATTTTGCCAATTGGTTTACCTCTACACGTAGTGATGTAGGAAGTATAGTTTTTAAATGGGAACATTCAATTCCATTGTGGTCTTGGTCTATCGTACCTTATTGGTCGATAGACCTTATGTATGGACTAGCAATATTACTTGTTTGCTCTCATCGAGCTCTAAAAATACTTTGTCTTCGACTTTTATCCGCTCAGATTATTTGTATTATCTGTTTTTTGATTTTTCCGCTTAAGTTTTCTTTTGAGCGCCCAACATTAGATGGATTATCGGGATTATTATTTGATATTTTGATGGGATTTGATAAACCTTTTAATCAAGCGCCATCGCTTCACATTACATTATTGGTTATTTTATGGCAATTTTATGCTAGCTATTTTCGTGGTGTGAGGCGTTATATTTTACATATTTGGTGTTTATTAATTGCTTTATCTGTATTAACAACTTGGCAACATCACTTTTTTGACGTCCCTACAGGGGTCGGAGTAGGGTGTTTCTGTATTTGGTTATGGCCAAATGATAGTCTATCACCAATAAAAAATTACCAATTACCTAAACAGTATTTTTGGAGTAGCGTTTATTTTTTACTGTTCGCATTTTCCTTTTCTATTGCTATTTACTTTTATTCATGGGCATTGTGGTTATTATGGTTTTCTGTTGCATTTTTATTAGTTTCAGTAAACTATTTATTAGTTGGTACAGTCGGTTTTCAAAAACAGACTAATGGAAAATTTAATCTTGTAGTTACTATTTTATATCTGCCTTATTTTGTGATTATATGGGTTAATTCACGATTGTGGACATTTAAAAATAAGTCGGTAGATTTGATTTGTGATAATGTTTATTTAGGTAGAATACCTTCCAATAATACTTTACGCATAAATCATTTTTTCTCAATTGTTGATCTTTGCGCTGAATTACCAATTCCTCATTTTAATGGTCAGTACAATCTCATCCCTGTATTAGATATGACGCCATTGACGATTGAACAATGTCAGCAAGCAGCTGAAATTATTAATCAGTATTACAAAAAAGGTAAATTATTAGTCTGTTGTGCTTTGGGATATTCGCGCAGTGCTACCGCTATTATTGCTTGGTTATTGTTAACTAAAAGAGCATCGAACTTAGATGAAGCAATAAGTATGGTAAAAGAACGCCGTCATACAATTGTTATTACAGCCAAGCAACGAATAATTTTGTTAGACTGGTTTTTACAAATAAAAAAAGGAAGTCAGTATGTTAAATCATGATGAACCCAAAAAATTTACAACAGATTGTCAAACATCACTTGTGACATTTTGTAGTTTACTGACTATCAGTTTATCTACTGGTTTATTATTGTTAATTTTTACTATTACAGCATTATGCTTTGGATTGATCTCAAATTGGATGATTAACGATGCTTTACCATTAACCTTATTTTGTTTTGCTGCCTTTATTATGGGATTGATTGGGATTTATTACACATTACGAATTCAATTTGATAAACAACTGTTTAATTATTTGTCTACTCGCAACAAACAACTCTCCAATACACTTATTGAGTTAGATAATGCACTGTTAACCCTTCATTTAATTAAGTCCAATCAGTTAACAAAACGGACTATCATTGAACGCCAACAAGGTACGTTAAGGTTATTTAGAAAACAAATAACATTACTGATTATACAAATTATATTATTAATAGGAGCATGGTTTAGTGGCATTATTCAATCTTGGTAATTCAGTTAAAGTAAAATTGGTTCATATTTAACAGCGGACAAGTAATAAGGAGAAAGGAATATGCCTAATTATCAAAATGATACCTTATTATTATTTGCTGGTATTGGTATTTTACTTGTTATTGCCTCTACTGTAGGTTGGCTATTAAAACGGCATCTTAGTAGTCCAAATAGTGTAATTGATAATCTTATCACTCGCATTAATGCATGGTGGGTAATTGTGGCTGTTATAGGTATTGCATTCTTGATAGGAAAATTTGCGGTAGTTTTTCTGTTTTTCGTAGCATCTGCTATTGCATTACGAGAGTTTTTAATTTTAACGCCTGCTAGTCGTTATGATTCTTATGCATTGGTATTTGCCTATTTCATTGCTTTACCTTTGCAATATATTTTAGTTGCTATATCGTGGTATGGATTATTTAGTATTTTTATCCCTGTTTATGGTTTTTTATTATTAGCCATTTTGGCGGCAATAACCGGTTCAACTTATAATTTTTTGGAGAGAACAGCTGAAGTACAATGGGGATTAATGATTACAGTATATAATATTTCTTGCGTACCAGCATTATTAATATTACCAATTGATAATTATCAGGATCGCAATCTTCTTTTGATTGCTTTTTTAGTATTGGTTGTAGAGCTTTCAGATGTGTTGCAATATGTGTTTGGAAAATTATTCGGTAAACATAAAATTAGTCCAAATTTATCGCCATCTAAAACGGTTGAAGGATTTATTGGAGGAACCTTATCAGCAAGTTTAATTGGTGCGTGCCTATTTTGGATCACACCTTTTAGTTTTATCCAAGCAGGTTTTATTTCACTCATGCTTACATTATTGGGTTTTTTGGGTGGTTTGGTTATGTCTGCCATCAAACGAGATAGAGGTATAAAAGATTGGGGAAATTTAATTAGTGGTCATGGTGGTGTGCTCGATCGTTTAGATTCTGTTTGTTTTGCCGCACCGATCTTTTTTCATCTTGTACGTTATTTTTGGGTCTAACTTTAATATTAACTTTAAATAAGCAAACTAGTTTATCTAAATTATACAAATTCACATGCAAAAAAAGAGCAAAATCGTTTAATTTATGATATAAATACAGTTATAGTTTTAACTTTAAAATATAAATAAGGACTTTATTATGTTAAAAGAGCAAATGGTAGTAAAAAATTCAACGGGCTTGCATGCTCGCCCTGTAACAACTCTAGTTAAATTAGCTGGTCGTTATAAATCATCAATTGAGCTTGTTTATAATGATAAAGCAATTAAATTAAAAAGTATGATGGGTTTACTAGGTGCTGGTGTTAAAGGTGGTTCAACTGTTGAAATCATCTGTGATGGTGAAGATGAACAAGCAGCAATGGACGAAATCCGTGAACTATTTGCAACTGGTTTTGGTGAGTAATTACAACATTAGCTAGCTAATAATTATTTTTTTATTTGATTCCGTCGACTTAAGTCGACGGAGTTGTTTTTTGAAAGGCGTAACTAGATACTTTTAAGTAGACCTAATTTAAAAAGATTAAGTTAATTTTTGATTATTGAATTCAATTCGCTATGATCAATTGAAGGCAACGTTTTGGTAAAACCTTTAGTTAGATAAATTAAATAAATAACCCCAATTGCTAACCAAGCTAAACCAACAATCATCGCTGTTGCATCAAGACTTGTCCACAACCACAATGAAAGCAAAACGCCAATTGCAGGTAACAGTCCATACTTAAATAGCATCGATGCTGTTTTTGCATTATTACCACCAAGGTAGCTTTTAATCACACATAAATTGACAAAAGTAAAAGCTACTAATGCGCCAAAGCTTATCATTGAAACCACTAAACTAAGGTCTAATACTAATGATAGCAATGAAAAGCAAGCAACAAAGATAATTGATAAATAAGGCGTTCTAAAGCGTGGGTGAATTTTATAAAAAATCTGTTTAGGTAGCACCCCTTCACGTCCCATTGCATAGAAAATCCGTGACACGCTAGTTTGCGCAGTCATTGCTGATGCAAAAACTCCAGTTATATAAGCTGTTTGGAAGAAGTTATACATAAATTCCCCCCCCAATTTACTAATATCACCAACTCGACGAACTACGTCTAGACTTGCTGTATCTTTATTATCTACAAAATCTGTCCACTGAGGATAGGCTAAGTGTGCACAATATGAAACAACTAAGAAGATACAACCAGCAATTAATACGGTAAAGATAATGGCTTTAGGTAATGATTTTCGTGCATCATTAGACTCTTCGGCTAGGGTTGCTATTGCATCAAATCCTAAAAAAGCTAAACACAATATTGCTGCACCAGATAGTAATCCACTAAAATCATCAGTATTAACTAATAATGGTTTTAGCATTGTTTCCGATGTCAAATCAACATTAGTCACTGTCAAAATGATAAATAATATGATGAAAAAAACTTGCAATACATTCAAGGTAACGTTTACACAATTAATTAGTTTAATTCCAAGATAGTTTAATACACTGACCCCCAAAAGAGATGCCAATACAAAAACGTAGGCTGGAATAAAACAGAATCGGTCGTGAAGATAAATACCTAAAACCAAATAATTTAATATTGGCAAAAATAGGTAATCAAGGATTTGTGCCCAACCCACCAAAAATCCAGCTTTTCCACCAAAAGTACGTTGTACATAAGAATAAGCAGAACCAGCAATAGGTAGCTTATTTGCCATACGACAATAGCTTAATGCAGTGAAAAAAATCATGGCAAGGGTGATGATATAGGCTATAGGTAAGTGTCCATTACTGGCAACAGTGACTTCCCCATAAGTGGTAAAGATCCCTAAAGGAACCATATAAGCTAAACCAAATGCAATTAATGCAGGTGTGGTTAAAACTCGTTTCATTTTTATTGCGGACATGACTTACTTTGCTCCTCTGTCCCAAAAAACAATAAAAAACTACTAAGTATAGTTTTGCCTTTTTACCCGCTTAAAGCGGCAGGGAATTCTGCCATATTATAATAATTATGCAAGCTAATTTTTTGTAAAAATATTAAAGCGGGCAAATTATAAACTTTAAAGTATATTAGCTGCTAATTAAGACTTATTTAATTTAAACTGGTTAGTTAAAACTTTGAATTTCTATTTTTACATTTGAGTAGCAACAGAAATACTAATTTAACAAATCAGTTTATAAAATAAGTGTAGATTATTGTATTGATCTTTAGTGGAATTAGGAGGTATGGTCAGGAGCCATATGGTATGTGATTGATATGTTTATCGGAGCATTGATTATTGCTGCTATCTTACATTTCACAAAAACGACAGCGGTGGAAACAGAAAAATCAAAAGCAATTGAAGTTGATTAAAGCTTGGATAATTATTTATGCTACACCACTAATAATTGTGGTGTAGTAATTTGACATAAAAAATTTAAATTTTAAATTACATCATTTTGATAAACCGTTTTACCGCCAACAATAGTTGTTAACACGTTAACGTTTTGGATATCATTAGCTGGTATGGTAAATGGGTTGCGATCTAAAATAATTAAATCAGCAAATTTACCTTTTTCAATTGAACCAATATATTCATCTTGATTTAATACATATGCAGCATTGATAGTAGCACTACGCAATACTTCAGTAATGGTTAAATTACGATCGCTGTCTAATCGTGGATGATCAGCATCAATTTGTCGAGTCATAGCAATTTGGAAATCATACCATTCGTTTAAAGGATCAATTGGCCAATCGCTACCAAATGCACAGTTTACACCAGCATCAATGTATTGCCCGTGCGCTTCTAATCCATTATAACGTTCTGGACCAAATAGAGTTTGATACTGCTCAACCATTGCTGAACTACAACCAGCCCACTGGAAAGAAAATACTACGCAAGCATTTAATTGTTTATATCTAGCAAACTGGTGTGTTGCGCTTAGTTCGTTATGTGCAGTGCTTGGACGGATATCTGCATCAGGTAAGGCTTTTCGCATTTTTTCAATAGCGTCAAGTACTACTTCAATTGCCCCTTCACCAACAGTATGCATATGTGGATGAAAACCTGCTTTTGCGGATTCAAGTATTAATGCATCTAACATTTCAGTGGAATAATAAAGATCACCGTAACGATCTTTTTCGTTTTCTAACTGATATGGTTTAAGTAATCGTGCCGTCATCAAAGGTGCTTGCATTACGCCATCTACAAATAACTTAGTATGTGATATTTTAATGCCTGGTTTAGGTTGCCAGTTTTTATCATCATAACGAGCGGCAAACTGTTTTACTTTCTCAATGACATTTGGAATATCGGCGATTGATGATACATCATCAGGTGGCAATTCCCGAGCTCCGAACAGGCGGATAGAAAGCCCATCTTGTTGCTGTAGTCTTAAAAAGGCATCGGCTTGAGTTTCAGTAATTCGAGCATCCATAACAGCAGTAACGCCTTGTTTATTTAATTCTGCTTGCGATAATTTAGCAATATTAAGTGCTTGTTCATCAGTTAATTTAGAAATACTATCAAAAGCACGCATGGCTGGAGCATCTTCTAATATACCATTTAATTCACCTTCATCAGTACGACCAATTTTACCATCCGATGGTTCCGGAGTGTCTCTATCTAAACCAAATTTTTCTAATGCTATGCTGTTAGCAACCAAAGTATGACAATCATTTGAAAACAAAATAACAGGGCGTTTTGTATTGAGTTTATCAAGATCAAAACGAGTAATATCTGTACCAATTGGCAAGACTTCTTGGCGTAACCAACCACGGACTTGCAACCAATTAGCGTTATGATTGGGATGATCTTTATCTAAATAGTCTTGAATAATAGCTAAAGTCTCATTAATAGTTAAACTTTGGTAATTTAAATTACATGATGATAATTGCATGCCACCCCAAAAGGTGTGTAAATGTGAGTCAATAATGCCTGGCATCATTGTCTTGCCTTGCAAATCATAAATTATTGTATGATTATCAACATAGTGACTGTTATTTATTTCTTGCGTGGAGCCTGTTGCAATAATATAGCCATTTTCAATTGCGATAGCGTCACACACGCTGTCTTGCTTATCTGCGGTGTAAATATAGCCATTAATATAAATAACATCAGCTTTAGCCATTATGTAGAATTCCTTAAATAAAGATCGAAATGAAAGGCTCACGATAACAGATTTATAAAAAATTTGTCAAACGCAATAATTTTCTTTATTGTGTGAGCAGATTATGCTACAAATAGCTATTTAGTTACAGCGTCACAAGGTGAACGGATGAAATATCAACAGTTAGAAAACCTTGAATGCGGTTGGAAATGGAATTACCTAGTTAAAAGGCACTTAGAAGGCGAGTTAATTACACGCTATATTGAAAAAAGTGCTGCGCAACATGCGGTCAATGAGTTATTGTTGTTGGAACATAACCCAACTGGTGTTGTTGATTGGATAAAACAGCATTTAAATCCTGACTTAGATAATCGCCTGAAGCAAACTATTCGGGCAAGGCGAAAGCGTCATTTTAATGCAGAACAACAAAATACTCGAAAAAAATCCATTGATTTGGAATTTTTAGTTTGGCAACGATTGGCTAATTTAGCTAAACGCCGTGGATGCACGTTGTCACAAACCATTACTCAACTAATTGAAGATGCAGAGCAGAAAGAACAATATGCAACGAAAGTATCAACAATTAAAGATGATTTACTGTCACTCCTAGATGTAAATATTGATAGTAAATAATACAAACAACAGAATAGAAAGGTTTAATTATGGGAAAATCCCTTGTTATTGTGGAATCACCAGCCAAAGCAAAAACGATCAATAAATATCTTGGCAAAGATTTCGTGGTTAAATCAAGTGTAGGTCATATTCGCGATCTACCTGTAAGTGGTAGCAGCCAACGAGCTGAAAAATCAATAAAAGACAAAAAAGATAAAGTTGAGAAAAAAGTTAAACGTTCAGAAAAACAAGTATTGGTTGATCGCATGAGCGTCGATCCATATAACGGTTGGAAAGCGCATTACGAAATTCTACCAGGTAAAGAAAGAGTAGTATCTGAACTGAAAAAACTGGCTAAAGATGCTGACATGATCTATCTTGCAACCGATTTGGATAGAGAAGGAGAAGCCATTGCATGGCATCTTAAAGACGTGATAGGTGGTGAAGATAGCAAATATCGTCGTGTTGTTTTTAACGAAATTACCAAAACGGCGATCAAAAATGCTTTTAATGAACCATCGATGCTTGATATGGATCGGGTTAACGCCCAGCAAGCACGTCGATTTATGGATCGGGTAGTTGGCTTTATGCTATCGCCATTACTTTGGAAAAAGGTTGCTAGGGGCTTATCAGCTGGACGTGTACAATCTGTTGCTGTACGCCTTGTTGTTGAGCGTGAACGCGAAATTCATGCTTTCATTCCTGAAGAATACTGGGATCTGTTTGCTGATTTGAGCACGGCTAAAAATGAGCCATTAAGTTTACAAGTTACTCATTATAAAAACGATGCATTCGAACCTAAAGATAAAGTTGCCATTGATATTGCGCTAGCTGAACTTAATAAAAACCAATATCAAGTAACTAATATTGAACAAAAGCCAACTAAAAGTAATCCAACAGCACCTTTTATTACCTCAACTTTACAGCAAGCAGCAAGTACTCGTCTTGGTTTTGGTGTTAAAAAAACCATGATGTTGGCTCAAAGATTATATGAAGCAGGTTACATTACCTATATGCGTACTGACTCGACCAATTTAAGTCAGGATGCGCTAGCGATGGTACGTGATTATATTGGTAAAAATTTTGGCGATAAATATCTACCAAAATCGGCTAATGTATACAGTAGTAAAAAGAACTCGCAAGAAGCGCATGAAGCGATTCGCCCATCAGATGTTACTATCTTAGCTGATAATCTTAGTGATGTTGAAGCTGATGCCGCTAAATTATACCAACTAATTTGGCGCCAATTTGTAGCTTGCCAAATGACATCGGCTGAATATAACTCAACAACAATTACGGTTAATTCAGGTGATTTTACTTTAAAAGCCAAAGGTCGGACATTGCGTTTTGATGGTTGGACTAAAGTGCAGCCACAGCTAGCCAAAAATAATGAAGATAAAATATTACCATCACTATCGATAAACGATAAGCTTGATTTAATTAACTTAAATCCAAATCAACATTTTACCAAACCACCAGCAAGATATAACGAAGCATCTCTTGTTAAAGAGCTTGAAAAGCGAGAAATTGGGCGACCATCGACTTATGCAACCATTATTTCGACAATTCAAGATCGTGGTTATGTGCGTTTAGATAATCGTCGGTTTTATGCTGAAAAAATTGGTGAAATTGTTACCGATAGACTTAGTGAAAACTTTAATGATCTAATGAGTTATGATTTTACAGCACGTATGGAACATGCTCTGGATGAGATTGCTCATAAAAAACAAGAATGGCGTGAAGTGCTTGATCAGTTTTTTAGTGACTTTAGTCAGCATCTTGAGGTTGCTGAACAAGCACCAGATAAAGGTGGAATGCAGCTTAATCCATTGGTGCTAACACCTGAAATTAAATGTCCAAATTGTGGGCGTGAAATGGGTATTAAAACTGCCGGTACCGGTGTATTTTTAGCTTGTTCAGGCTATGCGTTGCCACCTAAGGAGCGTTGTAAACAGACCATTAACTTAATTCCTGAGCACGAAACATTAAATATTCTAGAAGAAGCTGAAACAGCAGAAACTGATGCTTTAAGAGCCCGTAAACGCTGTCCAAAATGTCACACGGCTATGGATAGTTATCTACTTGATAATGAACGAAAACTGCATATCTGTGGCAATAACCCGATTTGTGATGGTTTTATTGTCGAAAAAGGTAACTTTAAGGTTAAAAGTTATGAAGGACCAATTATTGAATGCGAAAAATGTGGTTCAGAAATGCATTTAAAATCGGGGCGATTTGGCCTATATATGGGCTGTACTAATCCTGATTGTAAAAATACGCGTAAGATCTTAAAAAATGGTGATGTTGCACCACCAAAAGAAGACCCAGTTGATCTGCCAGAACTAAAATGCACCAAGTCAGATGCACATTTTGTATTACGTGACGGTGCTGCGGGTATCTTTTTGGCGGCGCATAATTTTCCAAAATCAAGAGAAACACGCGCACCTTTGATAGAAGAGTTACAACGTTTTAAAGAACGCTTGCCCGAAAAATTCATTTATTTGACCGAAGCACCAAATAAAGATCCTAATGGTAATCCATCAATTGTTCGTTTTAGCCGTAAAAATAAACAACAATATGTTACTTCTGAAGTTAATGGAAAATCGACAGGTTGGGTGATGCAATATGTAGATGGCAAATGGATCAATAGCAAAAAATAGGTAGACACGTTTGAATTTTGTTAAAAACTTTCAGGAAAGCATGTGGTTAAGTATAAAATAATTATTCTTTTGTGCTAGGCTGTGAAATTACTTACCTTAGCAATTCTTCCTTTTGGAGTTTTATAGAAAGGAAGAAGAGCATACAGTTAGAGGAGCGTTTGAGTGTTATGAAATTGCAACAATTACGCTATATTGTTGAGGTCGCAAATAACGACCTCAATGTATCGCTAACATCCGAAAAACTGTATACCTCTCAACCCGGTATAAGCAAACAAATAAAATTATTAGAAGACGAGCTCGGCGTTCAGATATTTACTCGAGTGGGTAAACACCTTTCTCAAATCACACCGGTTGGTGAAAAAATCATTGCTTTTGCCCGAGAGATCCTCAATAAGTCCAATGATATTAAGATTATCGCCAAAGAGTTTAGTCAACCAAATCAAGGCTCATTAACAATTACCACTACCTATACTCAAGCTCGTTATACATTGCCAGTTGTGATTCAACAGTTTATGCAGCAATATCCAAGTATTACATTGCATATGGAGCAAGGATCATCCCCTCAATGTATTTTACAAACTCAAGAAGGTCTGGCTGAATTTGCTATTGTGACCGATATCTCACAGCTTAGCGATGATATGATAGCCTTACCTTGTTATCACTGGAACCAAGCTGTGATTGTGATGAAAGATCATCCGCTTGCCAAAAGTAAATTAATTTCTATTGAAGAGCTTTCAAAATATCCGTTAGTTAGTTATGATTTTTCTAATGATGGTTCAGATTTAAATCAAGCTTTCTTGCGTGCTAACCAATCACCTAATATTGTTTTTAGCACAACGGATGCCGAGTTAATTAAAACTTATGTTAAATTAGGTGTCGGCGTTGGTATTGTGGCAAAAATGGCGGTGATCAATACTTCAGATGACGATTTAGTTGTACTTAATGCTGGACATATTTTTCCTTACAGCACGACCTATATCGTTTTTCCTCGCTCATTATATTTACGCAGTTATATGTATGATTTTATCAGTCAGTTTTCGCCTCATTTGAATCGACAAGCTGTAGACAAACTTATGTTATGTGAAAACAATTCCGAAGTATTAACGATGTTTAACGGGGTTAAATTACCGGTTTACTAATTTATTCTATCTTTTTTTATGAGAATAAAAAATTGAAACAAAGTGCGACATAACTCGCACTTTGGATGGGTTATAACTATTTATGTCTTGCTTTTAAAATACCAATGACATCTTGTAAAGACAGATTCTGGTCTTGGAGTAAAACTAATAAATGATAAATTAAATCGGCAGATTCATTTTTTAGTTCCTCGCTGTCATGAACTGTTGCTGCAAGGGCTGTTTCAACGCCTTCTTCTCCCACTTTTTGAGCTATGCGTTTAGTGCCGTCATGATACAGTTTTGCGGTATATGATGATTTAGGATCGGCATTTTTACGCCCTGCAATTATCTGTTCTAATTCAAATAAAAATCCCCATTGAGTTTTAGTCGAAGCAAAACAACTTGTTGAGCCGGTATGGCAAGTTGGGCCAACTGGATCAACTAAAATCAATAACGTATCATTATCACAATCCGTTGAAATACTCACAACATTAAGAAAATTGCCAGAAGTTTCACCCTTTGTCCAAAGGCGCTGTTTGGTTCGTGAATAAAAAGTGACTTTGCCGCTATTTTGTGTTTGTGCTAACGCTTCTTGATTCATATAGCCAAGCATTAACACATCGCCCGAAACATAATGCTGAATAATGACCGGCATTAAATTATCCACTTTTTGCCAATCCAGTTGTTGTAAATCTAATTGGGTATTGCAATTTTGCGTTAACATAATCGAATATTTACTCCATGCTGTGCCAAATATTGTTTAAGTTCACCAATATTAATAATTTGTTTATGAAAAACTGAGGCAGCTAATGCTCCATCAACTTGTGCTTCATTAAATGCCTGTAAAAAATGCTCAATAGTACCAGCACCGCCTGAAGCAATTAGTGGCACGTTGCATACTTCTCGAACGGCGTTTAGTTGAATAATATCATATCCATTACGAACACCGTCTTGGTTCATCATATTAAGAACAATTTCACCTGCACCACGTTTTTGTACCTCCTGTACCCAGTCGAGAGTGTTCCATTTTGTGGCAACGGTACGTTTTTCGTCACCAGTAAATTGATAAACATGATAATTGTTTGACTGTTTGTCATACCAGCTATCAATGCCAACTACAATGCACTGTACTCCGTAACGATCTGCAAGCCGTGTAATTAAACTAGGATCAGCAAGGGCAGGGGAATTAATCGAAATTTTATCAGCTCCAAAGGTTAATATTTGACCTGCATCTTCAACCGTTTTAATACCACCAGCAACACAAAAAGGGATATCAATCACTTCGGCAATTTTTGCGATCCAACTTTTATCGACAACACGGCCATCTGACGAAGCGGTGATATCATAAAAAACGAGCTCATCTGCGCCTTCTTCTGCATATCTTTTTGCTAAGGGGACTATGTCTCCAATAATTTCATGATTACGAAATTGTACACCTTTAACCACTTGTCCATCGCGAACATCTAAACAGGGAATTATTCTTTTGGCCAACATGAAATTGCCTCCTGAACTGTAAATTTTTCTTCAAGTAAAGCACGGCCAACAATGACACCTTTAACACCACTGTCTTTCAGTGCTTTGACATCACTCAATTGACCAATTCCGCCAGACGCTTGAAAAGCAATCTGTGGGTATTTACGACTAATTTCCTGATACAACTTAACGTTTGAGCCACTGAGTGTGCCATCTTTGGAAATATCTGTACACAATACATGCCTTAAGCCATAAGGAAGGTAATCATCAATCACTTGTTCTAGTGTCTGACAGGAATCTTCTTGCCATCCATGAATAGCGACATATTTATTTCCTTGGTTGTCAATGCGGACATCAAGAGCCAATACTAGCCTTTCTGCACCATATTTTGAAAACCACTGTTTGACCAATTCGGGTTGCTTAATAGCTGTCGAACCAATTACTATGCGAGCAGCGCCGGCAGATAGCAATGATTGTATATCTTTTTCAGTACGAATTCCTCCACCAACTTGAATTGGTATTTGCACACCATTAATCAGATTTTGTATTAGTAAAATTTGGCGTTTTTGGGGATCTTTCGCACCTGTTAAATCAACAAGATGTAACAGTTTAGCACCTTGTTTTTCATAATCCTGTAAGCGTAAAAGTGGATCGTTGCCATAATCACGTTTTTGCTTATAATCACCTTGATGTAATCGCACAACGGAACCATCGATTAAATCAAGTGCAGGAATGATTATTGGAAAAGCTGTCATAGTTACATCTCCAAAAAGTTTTTTAGCAATTTTGCACCGGCTAAGCCAGAACGCTCGGGATGAAATTGCACGCCGTAAAAGTTTTCTTTTTGTACGGCTGCGGTAAAGCTTTCGCCGTAATTGGTTTCTGCTATTGTTGCTGAGCATAATGGCATCGCGTATCCATGTACAAAGTAAAAATAAGCATCATCAGGAATATCTCGAAATAGATGATGACCGGCTTTAGGTGAAACCTGATTCCACCCCATATGTGGTAAAGGTAAACCACAATTAGGAATTTCTCTAACTTTTTCGTGAATAATTCCCAATGTGTTAACATGTCCTTCGGTACTATAATCGGCTAAAAGTTGCATACCAAGGCAGATCCCTAATACAGGTTGAGTACAGACTTTGATAAGTTCAACTAAATGACGCTCTTTTAATTTTTCCATTGCTGAACTTGCGGATCCTACTCCAGGTAAAAACAACTTATCTGAGCTGAGCACGATATCAGAGTCAAGGCTAATTATTGGATCATAACCTAATCGTTGCACGGCATATTTGACCGAAGATAGATTAGCACAGCCAGTATCGAGGATGACAATCTTCATTTATAGCACTCCTTTTGAGCTTGGTAATCGGTCACTTTCAATTTTGATGGCTTGTTTTAATGTTCTAGCAAAAGCTTTAAATAAACTTTCTACTTTATGATGATCATTATCGCCATCTGTTTCAATATGCAATGTAATAGCCATAGCATAACTTATTGAGTAAAAGAAATGTTCTACCATTTGCGTGCTCATATCGCCAACTTTAGGGTGAGTAAACTCTGATTTAAATTTTAGATAAGGGCGTCCTGAAATATCTATTGCACATTTGGCCAAACACTCGTCCATAGGGATAACAGAGGCATAACGGGTAATACCACGTTTATCACCGAGTGCTATTTTTAGTGCCTTTCCTAAAGCTAGTCCAGTATCTTCTATGGTATGATGATCATCAATATGTAAATCACCATCAACTTGGATATTGAGTTTAATTCCACCATGAGTCGCAATTTGATCGAGCATATGATCAAAAAAACCAATTCCAGTATTAATTTGACTGCCACCTTGGCGATCAAGCCACACTTCAACAAGTATTTTAGTTTCTTTGGTATTGCGTTCAACTTTTGCATAACGATCTTTAGTGGTTAATCGTTGGGCGATTTCGTCCCAATTTAAATTTTCAGGATGATATCGTAATCCTTGGATTTGCATGTTTTCAGCCAATTGAATATCTGTGACCCTGTCACCAATAACATAACTGTTTTGTTTATCTAATTTACCACTAGTAAGATATGGCAAAACTAATTGGATTTTCGGCTTACGACACTCACAATTATCTTCTGGAAAGTGTGGGCAAATTAAGACATCCTCAAAATTAACACCTTGCGATTTAAAAATCTGCATCATCAAATTGTGTGGACCATCAAAATCAGCCTGTGGATAGCTACTAGTCCCGAGCCCATCTTGATTGGTGACCATCACTAAATGGTATCCCGCAGTTTGTAGCTTGAGTAGGGCTGGGATCACATTAGGTTCAAAAGCCAATTTTTTAAACTGATCAACCTGAAAATCAACTGGAGGTTCAGTAATTAGTGTGCCATCTCGATCAATAAATAAGTACTTTTGTAACATTTTTGCTCCTATTTAATTGTTTTGAGCGCAGAAATGACTGCCTCGCATTCGGCTTGGGTTCCAACGGTAATACGAATAATATTTTGTTGCCCAATAGATCTACTTTGATCTCGTAAAATAATCCCTTGGTGCCATAAAATATTAAATACATCTTTATCATGTTGAAATTTAACACACAAATAGTTGGAATAACTTGGATAAACTTTTTCGACAATTGGCAATTGTCGAAGTAAATTGGCAAATTTTTCCTTTTGATTATTTAAATTTACCACATGTAGCTTCATGGTATTCACACCATCTATACTCAATGCTTGAGCTGCAATATCAGCAACAGGGGTTGCTAGAGGGTATGGTGCAATAACCTTCTGTAAGGCTTCGATCACAGGTTCATTAGCAATGGTGAAACCGCAACGTAATCCAGCCAAAGCAAAGGCTTTGGATAATGTTCGTAAAATCACCAAGTGAGGATAGTCATTAAGCCAACTAACAACACTAGATTCAGGCGAAAACTCAATATAAGCCTCGTCAATAATGACCAAAGCACGATCTTTGGCAATATTAAGTAAAGCTTTGATATCATCAGAATCGATTAAATTACCGGTCGGATTATTTGGTGAACAGACATAAATTAGTTTTACAGTATCAATATTTTGTTTTATACCCTCAAGATCAAGCTGCCAATCAGAAGTGGTTGGCACAGTTTTGGTTTTAATACCTAATGTCTCAGCACTTACTTGGTACATACCATAAGTTGGTGGACAGTACAAAATGCTGTCTTTTTCAGGCTCACAAAATGCACGCATTAAAAGCTCAATGGCCTCATCAGCTCCTCGGCTAACAAGCACTTGTTCAGTTTTAACCCCTGCATATTGTGCATAACGCTGAATTACTTTTTCAGGCTGTGGTTCTGGATAACGGTTTAAGGTTTGATCGGTCAAGTCAAAATGTGGAGCAACGGGATACTCGTTTGCATTTAGCCACACATCGCCTTGACCACCAATTCGCCGAGCAGATTGATAAGGTGTTAATTGCTGAACATTTTTTCGAACTAATTTATTGATATCCATTTTAGCCACCTATTTTTGATTTGTTGAATTTAATACCGATAGACGAAGACTAACTGCTTGTTTATGAGCGGTTAGTTGTTCAGCCTCTGCCATAAGCTCAACGGCATTACCTATTGCTTTTAATCCTTCTGGTGTTAATTTTTGCACCGTCATACGTTTTTGAAAATCAGCAAGCCCAAGACTAGAATATGTGGCTGTATAACCATAAGTTGGTAATACATGATTGGTTCCTGATGCATAATCACCTGCTGACTCCGGTGACCAATCACCCAAGAAGATCGAGCCAGCACTAGTAATTTGCTCAACTAATTCATCGGCATTACGGGTTTGAATAATTAAATGCTCAGGACCATAACAATTACTAATTGCCACACACTCATCCAAATCTTTCGTGACAATCAAACGGCTTTCTTGCAGTGCCTTTTCAGCAATACCTTGGCGAGAAAGCTCGGCTAACTGTTTATCCACTTCTTGCGAAACAGCCTGAGCAATAGCTTCATCAGGTGTTAATAACACCACTTGCGAATCAGGACCATGCTCCGCTTGTGATAAAAGATCGGCGGCAATAAAAGCAGGATTTGCCGAACTATCCGCAATCACGAGCACTTCAGACGGACCTGCTGGCATATCAATTGCAGCGCCATCAAGTCGCTGGCTAACTTGTCGTTTAGCCTCGGTAACATAGGCATTGCCTGGACCAAAGATCTTATCAACTTTAGGAACCGACTCGGTACCTAGTGCCATTGCACCAATGGCTTGTGCACCGCCTAATTGATAAACCTCGCTAACACCACATAATTGTGCCGCATATAAAATTTCGTCAGCAATGGGCGGTGGTGAACATAAAATAACTTGACGACAACCGGCAATTTTAGCAGGTGTTGCAAGCATTAACACCGTAGACAATAAAGGGGCAGAACCGCCTGGAATATAAAGCCCAACCGAATCAATAGGACGAGTAACTAACTGACATTTTACGCCTGCCATTGTTTCAACCGTAATAGGTTGATAGGCTTGCGCTTGGTGGAATTTTTCAATGTTGGCAACCGCTAATTGCATGGCTTGTTTTAATTCAGGATTAACACGATTTGCGGCGGTTTTTATTTCTTCTTGTGTAAGCTTTATTTGCTCAATTTGGACTTTATCAAATTTGCGACTTAAAACCTTTAAAGCCTCATCGCCGTGCTGTTTTACTTGTGCCAAAATATCGGCTACAGCCTTGCTAATTGAATCCGAAGCATTAATTGCTGGGCGAGTAAGTAGTTTCCTGCGTTGATCGTCAGCACATTGTTGCCAATAAGAGAGTTTCATATTATTACTCCATCATTTTTTCAATTGGTAATACAAGAATTGAACTTGCGCCTAATGTTTTTAATTTTTCCATGGTTTCCCAAAAAAGAGATTCACTACTCACCATATGTAGCGCAACACGATTTTGCTCGCCTGTTAACGGTAAAATGGTTGGATTTTCGGCACCCGGCAATAGCGCAACAATATCATCTAACACCTCAGTAGGGGCGTGGAGCATAATATATTTGGATTCACGAGCTTGAATAACGCCTTGAATGCGTGTCATGATTTTATCAATTAACGCCTGTTTTATTGGTGACATTTCGCCTTGACGTTGAATTAAGCAGGCTTTTGATTTATAGATAACTTCGATCTCTTTTAGTCCATTGGCCTCAAGCGTTGCACCACTCGAAACCAAATCACAAATTACATCGGCAAGCCCAGCTCGAGGGGCAACTTCGACCGAACCATTCAGCAAACAGGTTTTAAAGTTAACATTATATTGAGCAAGATAACGGCGGAGCAGGTGAGGGTAAGTGGTGGCAATGCGCAAATCATTTAAACATTCTGGTCCTGTATACTCAAAATCACGAGGTGCTGCGATCGACAACCGACAGCCACCAAAATCTAAACTGCGCAATTTTTTAAATTGTGGATCTTCGCCTTCGGCCTGCCTATCTAATACTTCCTCTTCTAAAACATTTTCGCCGACAATCCCAATATCGACAACGCCATCAATAACCAGGCCGGGGATATCGTCGTCACGAACACGCAAGATATCAATGGGCATATTTTCAGCAAAAGCGATCAAACGCTGTTCTTGAAGATTAATTTTAATACCACATTGGGCAAGTAACTTTTTTGATTCGTCACTTAATCGACCTGACTTTTGCATAGCAATGCGTAAACGCGAATTATCCAACATATCTTTCTCCAAAGTTATCTAAAAATTTATAAACTACAAACAAAAAACCCTCGGAAGTTTGATCTTCCGAGGGTTTCTGCTTGCTTTTGCGACATCACCGGAAGACCAAAGTCTTCCAGCACCAATTGCCCGAAGACTATTCAGGAATGATGGTGATGATGATGTGTACTAATAGCATTAGTAATAAAAACGCAAAAACAATTCATAAAAATAAAAAACCTTTAACTGAGTTGATAATTAAAGCTACTGAACAAAATATAACAGAATTTATTTGCTCGCAACTTTTTTTTGTTTTTTATGTAAAAAATCTTTATACAAAAAATAGTCAACAAGTTTAGGTGTAAATTTTTAAAATAGCGTTATTTAATCACTTTTGACTGATGACTAACTTTATAACGGCAATAGAGCTCAGGTTTGTCTAAAAAATGTGGTAAGTTTTGGTCTGTAAATTCACTTTTTATAAAATAACACCCATCGCCTGTGATTTTATAAAATTCGATGATTTCTTTAAACGACATGACCATGTTTTCGAACGAGGTGAATTGATTTGAATTCATATAAATCATAATAAAATGAAGTTGGCATGATTTTAGGCGTAGAACTATTTCCATTTTAATCATCAAAACGCAAAACACTCTAGCTCAGTGTAGAAATAAAAAATCAAATAAAATCAATGGTCTATCGGAGAAATTTTATGTGTTCAAAAAACACTTATTTCACCAACAAAAAACTAACCTTATCAATATTTTACACTTCTTTACAAAAAACAAGTAAAAAACCTAGTCAAAAATTAATCAAGTAACTATAATTTCAGGCGAATTTAGCAAATTTGCTGAATTATTAATCTAAAAATATAAAAAATTTAAACAAAACAATAAACTACTTGACAAGGAAATAAAAATGCATTACCATGGCTGGCATCTGGCATCTGGCATCTGGCATGCCAAACCTATACCCTAAATCTTATTGATTCGCACAGTGGTCAAAAACAAGCGCCACAGTTATTTTCATCACCGAAGTCATTTCGCGTAGCAAAATCGACGCCGTCATTAGCAGCATCCTCGGTAAAATTATCGCCGACATTCAAGTGGTTATCCAAACCACCATTATTATTTAAATCTATATTGGTTTTTGCGCCATTGCTGTTATTACCATATACGAAGGGGGTACAGGCGTTAACGGTAAATACAGCCAATACTATTCACGGAAGTGCGCCGTATTTAACATTTGACGGTGGTCGAACCAAGGCAACCGATACAGACACCTTTTTGGCAATCGAGTTGCCAGATGGAAGGCGTATTACGCCATCGACCAACACATCAAGTTCGACAAACCCAATAATGGTTTCTACTGGAATAACATTTAATGATATTCATACGGTATTGCCATCGGGAACAACATCTATTAGTTTAAATAGTCTAATAACCCAAGGGAAGTGGGGAGATGATGATGGCGATGGACAGGGAGCCGGTGGAGTAACAGCATCAGGAAATATATCGTTAATAATACGGGATAAAGATGGCCGTACCGTTAATCGTGGTGATACATTAAGTAAATGTAGTGCACCTTATAGAGTAACCTTAAGTAGTTCAGGGGGGAGTTTAACTACACAGTACGGTGTGCCAAATAGAAGTACGTTCAGTGGAGGCAGTGCGACGTATTACATCAAGCCGGATTCTTCTGGTAATTGTTACTTTGTTGAAAGGATTATGCCGAATCTTCGGCTAAGCCGTGGTAGTGGTAGAGGCGAAAGAGGTGGATGGAGTAGCACAGAGGGCTTTTCAAGTGCATTCCCAACTACAGGTGCAGATGGATTGTATTTTGACTTGAAGATTCCTACTGTGCTTGACGCGAGCCAGTTGAGTTGGACAGTTAACACAAGTGGTACCCTAAATGCAACGGTGAGTTGGAGGTTGCCGAACCAACGTGATAATTGGATTACGGATAAATCCAGATATGTAACGCGGGTCACGTTGAGTGGTCCTAGAGCTGATAGTACTCAAAGAAACTCAAGTAATCCAAGCCCACTAACACGTCCATCTTTACCACAGACCTTTGAGTTGGTGGGAAGGGATAGAAGTGGTAATGAGGTGAGATATGTCTTTACGTTGAGTAAGTGGTTCGTCGGTCGGGCAATGAACTCATCATGGGAAAACCAGCGCTCATGGTGTAATAGTTTGGGTTATCGTTTGCCACGAGTAAGGGAATTAAGCAATTCGAAACTCGGTGATTGGCAAGGTGGGACGCCGCCGAGAGGCAACATATATTACACTCGTGACATAGGTTTCTTTTTATCGGAGTGGGGGAGTGTGGCCGGTTATGTTAATGCAAACTTCGGCGGCGGCTTTTACATGACGGCGGAGAAAAATAGTCAACGATATCCTTATGCTATCCGTGAGTCTGACGGCGAAGTCTGGAATTTGGCCGACCCCGTCAATGAGAATGTTGTTTGCACCACACCTTAATTTTTTGCGTTTAATCCTTAGGGCGAAAAATACACTTATGGTGCAAAGAGAGGATAATATAGCAAAGAATGCTACCCACGCAGTTAAGCCCCAACCATTCAGGTTGGGGCTGTGTTGTTTAGGTTAGCAACTAAAGCTGCGCTATCAATTTTAACCCACGCAATCTTAAGCAAAAATCAGTCAGAAAAAGTATTTATTTTATTGAGGTTTTTATTCAACTGTTTTGTCAAAAAAACAACTAATATCTCCCCCTCTAATACGCCAAATATTTAGCTAATACACTAAAGCGACCACTTCCTAGCAATGCTAAACTGAGTGCTGTTAGCGCCATAAAGGCAGGATATTCCCAACCGCCACCTGCGTTACTAAATGACCAACCATTCACTGAGTGAATAAATGTAATAACAATCATTTGAATCACTACCAATAAACTAACAATGCGGGTTAAAATACCTAAAAGCAATAACAAACCGCCGCCAATTTCAAACATAATGGCTAAATAACCAATGAACCAAGGAAAGCCAAGTGATTGAAAATATTGCGCAGTACCTGAGGGAGTAAAGACGAGTAGTTTAGTAAAACCGTGCGCCAAGAACATGACACCCAAGGCAATTCGTAACATGAGTGAAGCTAGATCTGTTTGATATTGTTTCATTTTATTTTTCCTGTAAGTTAATTATTGTGATTGGTTAGCACCATTTGTTTATGATAATGGTTATTATTTTGTAGATAAATAAGCTATTATGTGACTTATTGTCAAAATAAGTGGGACAATTGTTTGGTGTTAGTGAAAGGCAGATGGATAGATCTAATAAATTACTAGAAATGATGGTTTTTGTGGCGGTAGTTGATTGTAATAGTTTTGTTGATGCGTCAGTTAAGTTAAATATGTCTAAGCAGGCAGTGTCACGTTATATTCAAGCATTAGAAAATCGCTTGCAAGTTCGGTTGTTACAACGTACAACTCGCAAAATGGTCATTACCCATGAGGGGCAAATTTTTTATTTGCAAGCTAAAGCCATTATTAATGCTACCACAGAAGCAGAAAATAGCCTCACTTTAGATCATGCAAGTCCACAAGGTATTCTTCGGGTTAATGTGCCTGTTAGTTTTGGTATTTTGCATTTGGCGCCTTTATGGCAAAAATTTATCAATAAATACCCTAAAATTGAGCTAGATATTACGTTGTCAGATCGTGTGGTTGATCTGCTTGAGGAGGGCTACGATCTTGCTGTTCGAATTGGTCGGCTAGAAAGTTCGTCGCTGATTAGTCGTAAGTTGGCAACTACGCAAATCATAGCCGCCGCGTCGCCTGATTATATTGCTAAATATGGCATGCCGAATGATCCTGATGATTTGTTGAATCATAAAATTGTGATGTATAGTCAGTGGGCTAAAAAAGAGCAATGGCATTTTTATAAAGACAATGCCCATTACTCGGTGAATTTAAAAGCGAATATCTATTGTAATAATGGCGATACTTGCCGCCAAATTATGTTACAAGGAGGTGGTATTTCGTTGCAACCTGATTTTATTATTGGTAAAGATATTAAAATAGGCCGTTTAGTTCGTGTTTTGTTGAATTATAAAGTCGAGGATTTGAATATTTATGCCGTTTATCCAAGCCGTAAATTATTACCGCTCCGAACTCGATGTTTAATCGATTTTTTAGTTAGCGAACTAAAAAATTATCAATGATCAGTTAGTTAAAACATAACAGTTATTATTTGAAATGTTTTATATAATCAAATAGGTTATTGAAATTTACCTAATTAAATTTTATATCAATTTTAATAAAATAAATAAAGAATTAGGAAATGTGTCTGTTTTCATGCCTGTTTGGTAAAATTGATATTATCCGGTAGTATTCTACAGTATCTGCGCAGGTGATACGATGGTATTATAGAACAATCATCCATGACGGCGATTGGAAAGGTTGATCGAAAAAAACTACGACAATTGCTATTATTAATAACTATCAAAAAAAAGCTGAACATTGTTAAATGCTCAGCCCTGATTTTTTTATACATCACATGATTAACTTAATTTTTTATAGCGGAATATTGGTTTATTAAACATTTTAGATTTGCTTTCTAAAATTAAAAAATATGCTTTTATTTAAATAATATGTTTGTTTTTAATGATATTGGATAGATTGTTCACTTTGCTCATCGTGTACTAAAAGTAAACAAGTATCACTTAATGATACGGCTTTTTGTAAGCGTGCTTTGTCTTGATCATTAAGATTATTGATACAAGCAACCACATAGCTGCAGGTTTTGTATTGTAATGCTTTTTCAATGGTTGATACTAGGTTTTCATTATTTAAATTTGCTAGATGAATCACTTTGTGTTTATCTAAACCAGCAGTATTAACCCATGAACGTTTTAACATCGGTCGGTCAGAAAGCCATAATTGCCATTTTTTAGCTTTATTAAGTGATTTTAATAAAGGGCGTTGTTGTTGTAATACTTGTTGAAAAGGGGACTCAAAATTAATAGCCGTAAGTTGTTGTGTAGAATGTTCAATAAGCATAATAACCTCAGCACTGTTTTTCTATACAGTGTATATTAATACAGTATTTTGGGGTTGTAAACTCTATTTATGATTATTTTTTATGTAATTTATCAATTGAGTTATTTTAAGATCGCAAATATTGATACGATAAAATACCCAAATATGTCATTAAAACTGAGCCAATCACATGAATCAATATAGTTGCTAAACTCCAAGATATTCGACCTTCTTGTAAAAAGTTAACCACCTCGGCAGAAAAGGTTGAAAAAGTTGATAAGCCACCACAAAAACCTGTTATTACCAATAACCGCCATTCAGCAGAAAGGTTAGAGTGATTAAAAAAGGCAATAGCAAAGCCAATAATGTAGCCAGCAACTAAATTAGATAGCAATGTACCTAGCGGAACAGTAAAAGCAATAACATTGAGTTTAAGTGATAAGAACCAACGCATTAATCCCCCCGCTACTGAACCGACAGAAATGGCTAAAATCAGTTTTAACATAATGATATATCCTTGACTATACTTTGAAATATGAATTTGTTATCGCTATAGATAATAAGTGATCGAGAAGTATATAAAAGATCATACCAGTAGAAAATAGAAATAGGAAATCCTAATCAGATTGAGATAGAATATTCAACATTAAGAAAATTTGAGGTATATCTATGTTTACAGGCATTGTTCAAGGCGTTGGTCAGATTATTGATATTGTTGATCAAAATAAATTAAGAACATATAAAGTTAAATTACCGCATCAATTAACTAATAAAATTGAAATAGGGGCGTCGATTGCCAATGATGGATGTTGCTTAACAGTAACGGGGTTCGATAAAGATATCGTGTCGTTTGATATTATGGAAGAAACCCTTGCATTAACGACATTGGGTGATAAAAAAATCGATGATTTTGTGAATATTGAGCGTAGTGCTAAATATGGTGACGAAATTGGTGGTCATGTGATGTCTGGGCATATATCTTGCACTGCAACTATTATTGATATTCAAAAAACTGCCACAAATTGTGAAATGACGTTACAATTGCCGAAAGAATTTATGAAATATGTATTATATAAAGGCTTTATAGGTATTGATGGCGCGAGCCTAACAATTGGGCAGGTAAAAGAAGATCGTTTTGCTATTCATTTAATCCCTGAAACGTTAGCTATTACCACGTTAGACGCTAAAAAAGTCGGAGATAAAGTTAATATCGAAATTGATTCCCAAACTCAAGCCATTGTTGATACAGTTGAACGGGTGTTGGCAACAAAAAATTGATAATATTTAGGAAAACAATGGGTTGTTTACACTTCATTACTGGTTAAAGGCATAAGCAGCTTCAATCTGGCAATCTGGCTTTCTAGACTTTATTATCGTCTAAACTGTAAAACGTAATTAAACCATTAGGATTGGTTTCAATTATGCCAGAATAAGTTCCCTCGAGTTTTTGTTTTTAATTGGTTTTGAATGAGGAGTAAACTCAAATTGGCCATTAGTAATATAACTATTGACTATTATTTTAGAATCTAGCTGGTTATTATCACAACCAAGTAAAGTTAAAATTACAGTAAATATGGTAATTTTTATCTTATCTATTTGTTTGTTTTTGTATTTGTATCAATATGTTAGATTAGCGTTGTATTTAACCACAAATGGAGCTGATATTAAATACAAACTTTATATACCTTAATAGAATATTGATATAAATTTTATGTATTTTCATTATTTATAATACTTACTTATAATCATGATAAATTGATTTCAAATAACAAAATTGATTAGAAGAATTATTTTACTAACACCTTGAGTAGTAATTAATTGATATATAAGGAGTAATAATGAAAAGAACACTATATTTATCCATAATACTTGTAGGATTTTTTATATTTGGATGTGAACAGAAAACAAATAAAGACTTTACAAACAGTATTGAAAAGAAGGAAATCATTGTTGGACTCCCCCCAAGTATGCACAATATTTTAATGGAACGCGTGGTAAAACCTGAATTAGAAAAAAAAGGGTATATCGTAAAACTGGTAAATTTTAGCTCATTAAGAGATTCTAATACCGCTCTTGTCGAAGGAAGCATTGATTTAAATGCTGCTCAGCACCAAGCTTATCTTAACGTTTATAATAAAGAGACCAATAATAACTTGGTTTCATTAGTTCATATCCCTTCTATTTCAGCGGCTTTATTTTCACAAACACATCACTCAATTAATGATGTTTCATTAGGACAAACAGTGGTTATCCCTAATGATCCTTCAAATACAGCAAGGGCTTTATTATTACTTCAAAAATTAAATTGGATAAAGCTAAAATCAGACGCTCAGTTGGGCAGTGTGAATCTAACAGATATCATCGAGAATAAATATAATTTGACGTTTAAAACGTTATTATCAGAAATCATTCCACGTACACTTGATGAAGTTGATTATGCGATCATGCCGGGCGGTGTTGCGTGGTTAAGTAAAGTACCTATTGATAATCTTTTAGTACAAGAGGTATTATCGCCCGATTTAGAATTAATGGTAGTTATCAAAAAAGAAAATCTTAATACGCAATGGGCTAAAGATGTTAAACAATTGTACCAATCAAATGCGCTAAGAAAATTCATAAGCGAAGATCCACAAGCTAAAGGTAGATTTATTTGGCCTCAAGAATAAATTGATACTCCTTAAATATTCTAAGTGGAAGCTCGGGTATGTGGGGTTAAAAATCATCTTTTATAACAAGCAAAAAATAGATATATAGCATAAAAACATTGACTTATTTTTAAATTGATTGTGCTACAATTTTTTGCTTTTAATTTTTATAACAAAATGATGGTATGGCAATACATTTGTAAGATTGATTACGTCTAACGGTGTATTTTGATACCAACAATAAGGGTTTCATCACCCGAGAAATGTAACGGCGTGATACCCAAATATCCTCTTTCTGTAAATCAAAACGAATATCTTTTGTTTTAAATGAGCCGCTTTGGCTTGCTTGTGTTATCCAACGGACCAATGCGGATGGTGTCAAATCATATTCTGTAACGATTTCAATAAGTTATTTACCATGTTGATAAAGACTGACCATTTGGTGTTTAAAATCATCATTGAATATTTGTCTTTTGCGTTTAATCTTATTCATATTTGTTCCTTTTTTAGTTGTGATAAGTTTACCTTACCCCCTTAAAAATAAGTTGTATGAATCAGTGTAGCCGATCCATTTGAATTTCCTAAAACAATATTAGTTTCAAGCTTTCCTATCCTATCTAAACGACTTGGAAAATAACTATAGAAATAAATATAAATTTTTTATCAATTATCGCTATTGTCTCAATATGTTCTTATTTCAGTTTTTATAATTACATTTTTTTCCAGATTAATCTGGAAAAAAATGTAATCGTCTTATTAGGTTAACTAATTATACTTTAAAACAAAGAATAATGAATAAATTGTCACAAAATACAAAAGGGGTTTGGTAATGGAAAGACAAATACAATTGCTGAAACTACTTTTCAATGAATCAGAATTTAAACCAGCAGCTTATTTTAGTTCAAAATTATCCATTTCGACTAAAACCGTTTATTGTGACATTGAAAAGTTAAATGATCAGCTGTTAGCTGCCCCAAATAGTGATATTTATATCGAAAAAGCCCCACGTAAAGGGTTAATACTGATGGGAAATAAAAGCAGTATTGATTCGGTAATTTGTTATTTAGAACAAAACAATAGTCATGGTTATTTTAATAAAAACTCACGCCGATTAACGCCAGAATATCGTCGTTTAGATATTATAAAGCGTTGTTTGTTAAATCAAGAAACTGTTTCATTAGAGCAACTTTCTGATGATTATATTGTTAGTAAAACGTCACTTCATAAAGATATCGAATTTATTAACCATTCATTAGAATCAGAAAACGTTTTATTAAATGTAACGCATAAAGCCATTGTTGTAGAAGGTAAAGAAAACCAAATTCAACGCGCTATTAAGCATTTTTTATTGTTATATATTAATAAACAAGATGGTTATTATCTAAATCAATTAATGAGAACATTGATGGACAATGATTCTTTTGAGCAAATTAGCCAATTATTATTTGAACATTACGAATCAATAGTTCAGCAATCTTCAGAATATTATTTATCATCTTTATTGATATCAATAGCAATACAGTTAAAACGGTTAACTTTAGGTAATGCTATTGATGAAGAAGATGATTTTTTATTTAACCATATCCGCTACATGCAATCGTATTTAATTGCATCTGAACTTGCTAAAAAACTTGAAGTTACTTTTAAAATTGCATTTTCAACTAACGATATTAAATATCTAAGTAAACTGTTTTTTGCTCATCGAATTATTGACGAGTCGGTGAAAGTTGATGACAGCTGCTATGAACAAATCATCCGTAAAATAATAAAAAAAATAGGCGAAATTGAAGGTGTTGATTTATTAAAAGATAATAAATTGTTTCACTCATTGTTATCTCACTTTCCGCCTATGCTTACGCGTTTGCAAAAGAAAATACGTATTATCAATCCAATACTAAAAGAAATAAAACTTGAGTATTCAAAATTATTTAGCGTATTGTGGTATGCACTTTCTGATTTAGAACGCAAATTTGATATTCGTTTAAATGACGATGAAATCTCATTTTTATTGATTCATTTTCAAATAGCTTTAGATAAGGCAGCTGATGCGAATAATATTGTAATTATTTGCCAATATGGTTGTTCTTCATCGAATTTGATTCTCAATAAAGTCCGAAAGATCTTGCCTTCTAAAGATAATATCGAGGTTTATTCGGTTTCGAAATTGACATCGGCAAATCTCAATAATGTCGATTTAATTATTACTACACTTGATATTAATAATCTAAATAAACCAGTTGTTAAAATATCATCTTTATTAAATACCAATGACTATCAAAATATTATTCAGGCTTATGCAAATTATGTATTAAATAAACCGTCCGGTTTTTCTGAAAGAACAAATTATTACCCATCTACTGCAAAATATGTACATCCGGATCTTATTCAATTAAATATCGAAATTGATAATAAAAATGAATGTATTAATCAATTAATACTTCATCTTGAAAATAAAGGTTATGTAACTGATCAATATCGTGATTCTGTTTTACATCGCGAAGAAATAGGTGACACATCTATCGAAAATGGCATTGCTTTACCCCACGGCTCACCCATGTTTGTGAACAAATCAAGTATATCAATTATGACATTACGCAAGCCAATCAAATGGGGAGTTATTGATGTTAGCGTAATTATTATGGTTAGTCTTTCAGAAGAAAATATTAACAGTATTAATGAGGTATTCACCGAAATTTACAAAATTGTTTCTAACAAACACGTTATAGCAACGTTAAAAAATATCACTAGCTTTAAACAACTAAAATCATTTTTAAATAATCAAAGAGGAATCAAAAATGTACTTTGATAAACATTTATGCCTTTTTAATATTGAGGCATCAAATCAAGAACAAGTCCTAACACAAATGGCACAAATGTTATTTATTAATGGAATTGTTAAACAAGATTTTTTAGAAGGTATTTTGCAGAGAGAAAAACAGTATCCAACTGGTTTATTGGTTAATTCAATTGGGTTTGCTTTGCCACACACAGATTCATCGAAAGTTAATCAATCTCAAATTTGTTTTGCATCATTAAAACAGCCTGTCACTTTTAAAGGTATGACTGATGAAAATGAAAAAATTCCTGTCAAATTTATCTTTATGCTTGCCATGAAACAGCCTCATGAACAAGTCGAAAATTTGCAAAATTTGATAGGGTTATTCCAAAACGAACAAGAAATAAAACAATTAGAACAATGTCATTCAACTAACGAATTTATCGCTATTTTAAATAAAGCGGGCGTTAAATAAAAAGATAACTTTTATTAAGGAGTTCTGAAATGGATAGTGTAATTAATATTTTTCAATGGCTAATAAGTTTAGGAGGGGTAGTATTTTTACCTATCATAATATTTATTATTGCTCTTTTTTTTAGAGTACCATTTTCAAAAGCTATCATGGCGGGTATTACCGTTGGTATTGGTATAGTTGGTTTAGGTTTAGTGATTTCTTTATTGTCCGACACTTTAGGTGTTGCCATCCAAAAAATGGGGGAACAATACGGAACATCATTAAGTATTATGGATATTGGATGTGGTGTGGGTGGTCCATTGGCATTTTCAACTACATTAGGATTACTCCTTATTCCTATTTCTTTAGTAATTAATTTTATCTTTATTTCACTAGGTTGGACTCGTACATTAAATGTTGATATTTGGAATTTTTGGTTTGCAATATTTTTAGGATTAGTAGCATATTCCGTTACAAGATTATACTGGGTCGGTATTATTGGATGTATTACCGCTGTTATGTTGCAATGGTTCTTAGCTGATTTATTACAAAAACCAATTAGTTCTTTTTTTGGCTATCCGGGTATTTCAATCACTCATTTAATGGCATTATCGGGGGCAATTGTTGCCATTCCATTAAATTGGATTTTTGACCACATTCCAGGCTTTAACAAATTAAATGCCGATTCAGAAACGTTAACTAAAAGATTTGGTATTTTTGGTGATACGGTGGTTATTGGTTTAATTATTGGTTTAGTTGTAGGTATTTTAGCTGGTTATGATGTGCCACAAATAGGTAAATTAGCTATTTCAACTGCAGCGATTATGAAAATAATGCCCAAAATGGTTGCTATGTTTATGGAAGGTTTGCTTCCAGTTGCTGAAGCTGCACGTGAATTTACTAGTAAAAAATTAAATGGCAAACAGGTTAATATTGGTATGGATGCAGCATTAACAGTTGGACATCCAGCTGTTATGGCAACGGCATTAATTATGGTTCCGGTTTCACTATTATTAGCCTTAATTCTACCTGGTAATAAGGTATTACCTTTCGGTGATTTAGCCTTCTATGCTTTTGGTATCTGCTTGATGGTGCCATTTTTCAAAGGAAATATTGTTCGTTCAATTATTGGCGGCACAATTTATTTAGTAATTTGTCTATATATGGCAACTTGGCTCTCACCAGTTATTACCGATGTATTCCATTTGGCTAATTATGACGTGGGTACTGCTCGTATTGTTACAGTTATTTTATGTGGTTTATGGCCGGTAACTTTGTTTGTTTTATTACTAAATTATCTTGGATATGTAGGATTAATTGGCTTAGCACTAGTTATTTTATGTTTACTTATTTATATCAATAAAATTAGAAGAATTGAAATGTATTAAAAGGATAAATCAATATGAAAAATTTACTCATTATGTGTGGTGCAGGGCATGCAACATCAACTATTGCGGTTAGCAAAGTATCGAAATGGCTCAACGATGAAAAATTGACGGAAAATGTAAAAATCTATCAATCAAAAATAGCTGATGAATTAAATAAAATTGATTCATATGATGTCGTTATCAGCACAACTATTGTGCCTGAATCAATCAAAGATAAAGTCATAAATGGCTTACCTTTATTAACCGGGGTTGGATTAAACGAGTTTTTTGTTGAGCTAAAAAAACGCTTAACCATCTAGTATTACATTATTAAATAAAGTGTATAAAACAGCGTCCCACTTACTTTGTTGTTTAATCTAATATATAACAAGTAAATGGGGCATATTCCTAAGGAACAAGATTAATATGAACATTTTGCATCACGCCATGAAAATACAAACTGTTGCTGGCAGGCACTCTTATCATGATATTACCGATGAGTTGAACCGCTTTATTGAGCAATCAAATATCCAAAACGGACAACTAACCATCACTACAACACATACCACTTGCTCGCTTTTTTTTGATGAATGCATGCATGATACTAACTTTTTTGGTGATGAGTTTTTACACGTTGATATTAATAATATTTTAGAAAAAATAGTCCCTAAAATGACTAGCGAAAATCAATACAACAGCCCGGGACCTAAGCATGTTGAGTTTGGTTTAAATTTAAGTGATCCTAATTATCCTGCCGAAAAATGGGTAATGCTCAATACTGATGCACATATTAAATCTTCTTTGTTTGGTAGTTTTTCGATTGTGTTAATTATTAAAAATGGCAAGCCTCTCATGGGGGAACTAGGACGTGTTTATTTTGTTGATTGGGATGCATTACGAGAAAGAACCCGTAATGTTAATTTTATGTTGATGGGTTGCGAATAAGAGGTAGGGGGGATAACCATGATTTTGTCTCCATCGTTATTTAATTCAGATCTTTACTTTATCAAAGAAACATTAGATAAGCTTGATTTGCTTGGTATTACGCATTTACATATTGATGTAATGGATAATCACTATGTGCCAAATTTAGGTTTCAATGCAGGGTTTGTGTCAAATTTGAAATCACATACGAATTTTATTTTAGATTGCCACCTAATGGTTGAAAAGCCTGAATCAACGATATTAGACTTTATTGAAGCTAAACCAGATATTATCACTTTTCATTATGAAGCAACGGTTCATCACTCTTTTATAATCAATAAAATAAAAAATAGTAATATAAAAGTAGGTTTAGCTATCAATCCAAGCACCTCGGTAGAACAAATAAAAATGCTATTACCGTTTATTGATCTTATCCTTGTAATGACAGTTAACCCAGGCCAAAAAAACGAATTTTTTTTACCATTCACGTTACAAAAAATTGAACAACTGAATTTAGAAAGAAAAGAGAGAAATTATCATTATGATATTCAAGTAGATGGGAATATTACAGACCAAACCATATCGCCATGTGTAAAAGCTGGCGCTAATAATATTGTTTCAGGTGGATTTATTTTTAACAATAATGATATTCAAAACAATATTGAAAAATTAAAAGTGGCAATAAATTAGGGATATGAAATGAGTATAAAAGAAATATTAAACAATATATTAACTGAAGTTTCGGAACAAATAGATGCAATAAACGAAATACAATTAAATGAATTCAAAAATGCTATTATTAAAGCTAAACATCTATTTTTAGCTGGGACAGGGCGTTCAGGATTAATGATAAGCGCTTTCGCTAATCGATTAATGCATTTAGGTTTGAATGTCAGCTTAATTAGCGAAATCAGCAAACCTAGAGCAAATAAAGGCGATTTGCTTATTCTAGGCTCTAACTCGGGTGAAACTAAAAGTTTAATTGCCTATGCACAACAAGCAAAAAAATTGGGGGTTAAAGTTATATTATTAACAACAAATAGCACCTCAACTTTGGCAAAGTTAGCCGATAATATTGTTGTTATTCCTATCAAAGTAGTTAAATTAAACCAACCAATGGGTAGTATATTTGAGCAACTATCTTTATTGACATATGATAGCCTTATTTATAGTTTGATGGAAAGCTTACAACAGACTCCAGATGTAATGAAGATGCGACATGCAAATATTGAGTGATTTTTGCATTTTGTACATAAAACTTATCGTATTTGAGAAAGTTTTATCAAAATGCATAAGTTTTAATAGCAGCTTATCGCTGCTGTTACGATACATTAGTTATTAGTGTCGAAATGTTTAACAAGTCAATCTGAATAAAATAAATTTTATAATCGAATATATAAATTATTAATTTCGTTAAAATAAAAAACTTCAATAAAATCAATAGTCTATCGAAGAGTTTTTTATATCCCTAAAACGACTCGCTTATTGAAAAATTTTTAAAAACTACACTTGCTTTTTTCTTAATTGAGCGCTTAGATATAACAGTGATAAGCATTGGGTTTGTCACTAATTTAATTTAGGAGGTACTTATAATGGTACAAAAATTTGCTCCATACGGTAGTGATGTTTCATCTGGCACTTATAAGTGCGCTGACTGTAGCTATATTTATTCAAACCAAAGTAAGAAATCGTTACCTCCTTGCCCTGATTATAATAAAAAGCCACATAGCAAAAATGGCTGGTATATTATGTCTGGACAGGGTGATTCAGTTAAGGATCCTCATCCAAATAAAAAGTAATATTAGTCCGTTAATACTATTAAAAGGTAACCAATATGGTTACCTTTTTAGATTACATCGATTTATAACGATCTTTTTTATTGCAAGTTATATGTGTGACAACGTCACAATTAAATTTAAATATCAATTTTTCCATATAGTTATACTTATTTTATGAACTGTTTATTTTGATGGTAAGTTGTTTGATTTGTTTTTCATTTAGATGTTTTTTATAATAAAATCAATATGACTATTTAAGTCTAAATTTAAGGATTATTGAAGTGAAAAAACTAATGAAATTGGTAGTGCTATTTTCTGCTTTTTTTATGATTTCGAGCGCATATAGTACCGATTTACCACCGTCAGCAAACATAACCAAAGCCTTTGCCGATAGTGCCAAAAGGTCGATATTAGGTGAAGGTGGTGAATTTCCGGTTCAAATGGATGCGGGTTATGAAATAACTAACATTTTTAGTAACCCTAATAGTATCGTTTTTGAATATAACATGCCGACCGATAGCCAAAGCGTGTCAATAGAAGATATTACAGAAGATATAAGGCTTGGGCTTAATGCTCAATTTTGTAATAATCAAGACGTGATTGAAGTGTTACGTGCTTATGATATTCGGTTTTTATTTCGTTTTCAATTCAATGATGATCGTAACGTGCCAGCAACGTTATCAATAGATGAAATTTGTGAAGAACAAAATTAAATAGGTTAAATTTATCGCTATTGTTGACACTTTATTTTGAGATTATTATACATAACACCCCAATAGTTAGGATTTGCGTTAAAAACAGCATACTGATCTTTTTTATGATCACCTAAAATATAAGGGCCTGTACCAATATAAGATTTAACGCCATTTTTTGTTTCACCATCGATCATTGAATTCGGTGAAATAAAGCGCATGGGTCTGGTTACTGCAATTTAATTAAAAACGGGGAGTAAGGCTCTGACAGATTAACTTGAAGAGTATAATCATCTACCGCTTTGAATTCAGTAATTAAACGTACCATTTCAAGCCATGTATGGCGCACTTTATTTTACAGGATGACATCCCAGTTTAATTTTGCACTGTGAGCATCAAATTTAGCACCATAACTAAAGGTAACATCTTTTCTCAGTTTAAACATATTGGCTTTTTCTTGGTTTGTAATAGTCCAACTTTTAGCAAGCCAAGGAGAAAATGTGCTATCTTGATTATAATGAACAAGCGACCCATAGAGCATATTTTGAGCCTACATTTCACTCCCATAAAGGTGTGGATTCAAATCGCAAATATCTCGGAAGTTTGCAAAAGTGATATTATCTTTTGCAAAACAGTTAAAGCTAAAAATCGATAAAAGTTAGACAATTAATAGCTTTTTAATGTGGCTAACGTTTAAAGGCATGTTTAATCCAGTAAATTATTATTAAAAAGTAAAATATTAACATAATCATTATATGATAATAAATATCATTTATATTTTTGATGGATAAACACAATTAGAATCAATACTATTTTTTATAACATAGTTATATATTAAAGGTGGTCCGATAATTTTAAATAAAGATTTGTGTAATATTTTAAAATTTAAATTAGCATACATAATAGTCGGTAAGTAAATTTGCTAAATAATCAGACAAATATTATTGAATTGCTTTATAATGCATATGAATAATTTTTTTCGTTTATTTAGGATACATTTCATGTCATTTGACTCTCTTGGTTTAGATGCCAAGATTTTAAAAGCAATTCAAGAACAAAACTATACCGATCCAACTCCCATTCAACAACAAGCCATACCTGTAATTTTATCTGGTAAAGACGTTATGGCGAGTGCACAAACAGGAACAGGTAAAACGGCAGGCTTTGGTTTACCAATATTACAAAAGCTTATTGAACAGCAAACAAAAAAAGCTAATAATCCAAAACCTAAAAAAGGCAAACGTCCTTTATATGCCTTGATTTTAGCCCCAACGCGCGAACTGGCTGCGCAAATAGGCGAAAATATTCGCGATTATAGTCGTTATTTGCCCACTCGTTCATTGGTAGTTTTTGGTGGGGTGAGTATTAATCCGCAAATGATGAAGTTACGCGGTGGTGTTGATGTTTTGATTGCAACACCAGGGCGGTTGCTTGATTTAGTACAACAAAATGCGGTGGATCTTGCTACTGTTAAAATGTTGGTGTTGGATGAAGCCGATCGTATGTTAGACATGGGCTTTATTCATGATATTCGCCGTGTGATCGCTAAGTTACCTAAAAAACGCCAAAATTTAATGTTTTCAGCGACTTTTTCAAGCGAAATAAAAGCCTTAGCCGAAACAATTTTACATTCACCAAAATTGATTGAGGTTGCTAAAACCAATAGTGCTTCAGAGCAGATCACGCAATATGTGCATCGGGTTGATAAACGTCGTAAGCGTGAGTTACTTTCTTATTTAATTGGTAAAAATCAGTGGCAACAAGTGCTAATATTTACTCGCACTAAATACGGTGCTAATCATTTGGCAGATCAATTAACCAAAGATGGCATTAAGGCTGCTGCAATTCATGGTAATAAAAGCCAAGGAGCTAGAACAAAAGCATTAGCTGATTTTAAAAGCGGACAAATTAGGGCATTGGTTGCCACAGATATTGCCGCTCGAGGTCTTGATATAGAGTTATTACCTTACGTTGTTAATTATGAGCTTCCACAAGTTGCTGAGGATTATGTTCATCGTATTGGTCGAACAGGGAGAGCGCAGAATCAAGGGCAAGCTCTTTCGCTTGTGTGCATTGATGAATTGCCACAATTAAAAGCAATTGAAAAATTAACTAAAAAAACGATTCCAGAATTAACAACTAAAGGGTTTGAAGTTGATCCTAAAATTAAAGCTGAACCTGTAAAAAAATCGTCACCAAGGCTTGCGCCAGCAAAAAGAAGAGGTTCATCTTCAAATCGATCGTCGCAATCCAATCAAAATGGTGTGAAAAACTCCAATAAACATAATCACACTAAAAATAAGCAAACTTAATTTAATAAAAATAAGAAGGAAATTATTATGGTAAATCGCAGCAGACGTTTACGAAAAAAATTACACATTGAAGAATTTAAAGAATTAGGTTTTACCGTTAGTTGGTCGTTTGACGAAGGTATAACTGAAGAAACTTTAGATAATATTGTTGACCAATTTATTCTTGAAGCTATTCAACCCAATGGTTTAGCTTATGAGGGGAGTGGTTATTTGAATTGGAAAGGTATTATTTGTACTCAAAAACTCGGCAACTGTACTGATGAGCATCGTGACGTTGTCATAAAATGGCTTGAAAGTCACGGCTTAAAAAATGTCAAAACCAGTCCACTTATCGATATTTGGTGGGATGAGTTAGAGTTTTAATTTGTTAAGTAATTAGGGGCTGTTGATCTTTGCTGTACATAAATTACTCAACAATACATTGGCAGCCACATTAACATAAATGCCAGTGATACCATACTGGCATAATTCCTTTCTAACTTATCGTATCTAGTTGATATTGAACGATATTGCTTGATTCTAGCAAAGGCATTCTCGACTAAATGACGATAGCGATAAAGGCACCTATCCATACTGCTTTTATCTATATCCTTACCATAATTACG
>NZ_LZHA01000013.1:0-15574 GCF_001690335.1 Gilliamella sp. Gris1-4
CCGACTGTTTACGGCTATGAATTATTAGATGATTACGATTTAAGTGGCTATCAAGCTTGGTATCAACAGCAGTGTCAATTATACCAAAAAAGAAAAGCCCAACAAAACCAACCACCACAACCACAGCAAACCGCCACTCATGCAAACGAAGTGACTGCACCGAAATCATCGATTTTCACAGACTCCGAGCCAATAGCCGAAACCGCACTGAGCAACATAAATAAAACATTAACATTACAACATTTACTGTTTTTATCATCATGGCAACCCAACAAATATCCGCCTATTGTAGATAGTGCGTTTATTCAAGAGTTAAAAAACTATTTCAGCCAATAGCAGAGCACACTGTGCCCGATGGGGCTATCGCTTAGGTTTAGTGTTTAAATCGGGTGATAGAAAAAGGGCTACAAATAAGGTCAGCACCTTTCACGGGAAAAGTCAGTAAAAGTTACAAACGGCTTTTTACGTTATTTAAGGGCGAATGCGGCAACGCAGTAAGCTGGTAGTATTAAGATTAAGGTGCAAAAACGGGCAACATGAACAACTACGCTGATGCGGGCTTCGTCAACAACAACTACTGGACGAGTGACGCAACAGGTAGCAACCAGTTCAATGTCAACTCGAACAACGGCAACGTCAACAGCAACAGCGCTTCCAACAGTAATTACGCTGTTTGCACCGAGGCCTTATTACAGTGTGCTCTGCTATGAGTGAATTGGAGTTAATGGATATAAACGGTTTTCTGTTTTGTAGGACAATTATGCATAATAAATTAACTAACCCTACTCAATCAACTTTTGTTCAACCTAAAATATTTAATGATTTAGTGACATTATACCAATGCTATTGGCAAACGCATTGTCATTTACCTAAATCGTTTAAATTTACTACAGGCGAAGCGATTTTAACCGAGCTTACAGAGGCAATACGCTTTGCGGTATTGTCTAATATCGTTGACCGAGATAACATCGAAGAATGTCAATCAGCCGTCAAACAGTTACAACTTATTCGTGCTTCGTTAGATGTGATTAAAGGGTTGTTGTGTGTGGGTTGGAAGATGAAAATGATTTCGCACGGTGCTTTTGCTTCATTCAACCAATCCATCGACAACATCCAAAAACAGACTACTGGCTGGCAACGTTGGTTTATGGCGCAGGTGGATGATGAGGATTTGAGTCAAGTTAAATAAGTATTTTTAACTTACATCAAGAACAACATTTTGAATGCTTGAGGTTTTGGTGGAAAACAGCACTTTGAAAAAGTAGAAGTAAAAATTAAATAAAATCAATAGTCTACCGAAGCAATTTTTTGGGTTTTTTGCAGTGTTTTTTATAAAAAAGTGACTCATAAAAGCCACTCAAGGTTATGTTGTCTGCCTTACTCCGGCGTCAGACAAATTTGTCTGGAACAAATTTGAACACCTGAGCACAGCGAAGATGGCCTCGTAGAGGCGAGTATCAGGATGATACGAGTAATTGCACAACAAACGGTGCGTTAAGACCGAGCGACGGCGGAGGGGCGCCGAAGGCCACATTCTGCAGCCAAAGCGTGGGTTGTCAGGGAATTCGCTTTAATTCCCTGACTCGGACGTGGGCACTGTAGCCATTTTGTTCCCCCAAAGCCCAAACGTCCGAAACCACCACACCCAACCTATTTTATCCACCAACAAAAAAATCCCTCCGGTAGACTATTGATTTTATTGAAGTTTTTTCAAACAAAAAACTATACCTTATCCCCTTTCAGCAAGCGTCGCCTGCACAATCCTCAACGCATCAAACGTTTCTTTTACATCATGCACACGAATAATCTGCGCCCCTTTCATTGCCGCTATCACCGCACAAGAAACACTGCCTAACATTCGCTCTTGCGGTGGGACATTTAGTACTTGCCCGATCATGGATTTTCGTGACATGCCGACTAATAAAGGCAAGTTGAAATGGTGGAACCGTTCAAGCGTTGCTAATAGTCGGTAATTGTGCGCTAGTGTTTTACCAAATCCAAAACCGGGGTCAAGGATGATTTTTTGGCGGTCAATTCCGGCGTTTATGCAACGTTCGATCTGTTTTGCAAAAAAGTCATCGACTTCTTGATAGATATCTTGCTCGTAGTGTGGCGCATTTTGCATGGTTTGTGGATCGCCTTGCATGTGCATGACACAAACAGGTAAGCCTGTTTGTGCTGCAGCTTCAAGTGCTCCGGATTCTGTTAAGGCTCGAACATCATTAATTAGGTGCGCTCCTGCTTTAGCTGATTCAGTCATTACTTGTGGCTTTGAGGTATCAACCGAAATCCAAACATCAAAATAACGAGCAATTTTTTCAACTAATGGCACAACACGGTTTAGCTCTTCATCAACTGATACCTCGGCAGCACCGGGGCGTGTTGATTCGCCCCCTACATCAATAAACGTTGCGCCAGCTTGAATCATGCTGTCAACACGACGCATGGCGTCATCAAGGTTGTTATAATTTCCGCCATCAGAAAACGAATCAGGCGTCATGTTAACAATGCCCATGACTTGTGGAAAAGAAAGATCTATTGTCTGATTTTGAAAATGTATTTCCATGATTACAAGCCCTATTTTTTTAATTTAAAATGCAGTAGATTAAGGTTAAATTTTCAATATATTTATTATGTTATTACAGCAAATTTGTTCATTAGATATTTTTATCTTATCGATAAAAAACGCGCCGAGGCGCGTTATATTTTATTTAAGTATTTTAACTTTCTGATTTAGGTGGCGTATCACTTCCTTCATTTGGTATTTTGTTCGCTGCTTGTTCGTCACTTTCTGTCCAATCATCAGGAGTGGTAATAGGACGACGAGCAATTAAATCAGCAACTTGTTTTGCACCAATAGTTTCATATTTTATTAGAGCATCTTTCATTGCATGAAGTACATCAATATTCTCTGTTAATATTTTACGTGCGCGCTGGTAATTACGATCAATAATTGCTTTGACTTCTTCGTCAATAATTCGAGCTGTTTCGTCCGAAATATCTTTCGGTCGCCCATATGAATTATCATCGGTTTCGTAAAATAGTGGACCTAAACGATCAGAAAATCCCCATTGTGTTACCATCGCTCTTGCGTATTGTGTGGCAACTTTTATGTCATTCGATGCGCCAGTGGATATTTTGTTTGCGCCATAGATTAACTCTTCAGCTAGTCGCCCACCATAAAGAGTTGCAATATCACCTTCTAATTTTTCTCGACTTTCACTAACTCGATCACCCTCAGGGAGGAAGAAAGTCACACCGAGAGCTCGTCCTCGTGGAATAATGGTAACTTTATGGATTGGATCATGATCTGGCATTAAGTGACCAATAATTGCATGCCCTGCTTCATGATACGCTGTTGAAACAAGCTGCTCTTGAGTCATAGTTAATGAACGTCTTTCAGTTCCCATGTTGATTTTATCTTTAGCTTCTTCAAATTCTTCCATGGTCACTACTCGTTTGTTGCGGCGTGCAGCAAATAAGGCGGCTTCGTTGACTAAATTTGCTAATTCTGCACCCGAGTAGCCTGGCGTACCTCTTGCAAGAACAGATAAGTCAATATCTGTTCCTAATGGTACTTTGCGTACATGTACGGCAAGAATTTGCTCGCGACCTTTCATGTCTGGTAAGCCAATTTGAACTTGGCGATCAAAACGGCCTGGACGAAGTAACGCGGGATCTAAAATATCAACTCGATTCGTTGCAGCAATGATGATGATACCACTATTGGCCTCAAATCCATCCATTTCAACTAGCATTTGGTTTAGTGTTTGTTCACGTTCATCGTGCCCTCCCATTGAACCTGCACCACGCTTGCGACCTACAGCATCAATTTCATCGATGAAAATAATACAAGGAGAGTGTTTGCGAGCTTGTTCAAACAGATCACGTACACGCGATGCACCCACACCAACAAACATTTCAACAAAGTCTGAACCTGAAATGCTAAAGAAAGGTACATTCGCTTCACCGGCAATGGCTTTCGCCAGTAAGGTTTTACCTGTACCAGGAGGTCCGACCATTAAAATTCCTTTTGGAATACGTCCGCCTAATTTCTGATATTTACCTGGATCACGTAGAAAGTCGACTACTTCAGTCACTTCTTGTTTTGCTTCTTCGCTACCAGCAACATCGGTAAATTTAGTTTTGATTTGATCGGGAGTTAGCATGTGAGCTTTACTTTTGCCTATCGACATTGGTCCTCCCTTACCACCACCTTGCATTTGGCGCATCATAAAGAACCAAAAGCCGATAAGTAAAATGATTGGAAACCAAGAGACAAGAATGCTGAGTATTAAGCTTGGTTTTTCATCTGGACTACCATAGACCGGTACCTTATTAGCTAATAAATCATCCATTAATTTTTCGTCAAAATAAGGGATATAGGTAACATAATTACCATTATCTTTGGTTGTGGCAACAATTTCACGTCCATTAATATGCACTTCTTGGATTTTGCCAGTCGTGATATCGGAATTAAACTGGGTATAATTGACTTGAGGATTGCTATTAGATATTGAGCTGAATTGGTTAAATCCAACAATCAATGCTATAGCGATAATTCCCCAGATCAGCAAATTCTTTATCATGTCGTTCAAAAGAAAAACCTCTCATAAAAATTAACAGTTACGACTAAATTTAACAAAGTATGGTACTACAAAATTATACAACTGGCTACTTCATACCCATTGCAACAATATAAACTTCTCGAGACCGTGCTCGTGATGCTTCTGGCTTACGAATTTTGACCGTTTTAAACATTGAGCGGACTTGTTTTAGGTATTCTTCAAATCCTTCACCCTGAAACACTTTAACAATAAAATTACCATTAGGAGCAAGTACGTCCTTACACATATCTAACGCTAGTTCCACTAAATACATTGCTCTAGGTATGTCAACTGCAGGTTGTCCACTCATATTTGGTGCCATGTCTGACATGACAACTTGGACTTTTTCTTCGCCAACCCGTTCAAGTAACGCTTTTAAAACGGCTTCATCCCGAAAATCGCCTTGAAGGAAGTCTACACCAACAATGGGATCCATAGGAAGTAAGTCACAGGCAATAATACGTCCTTTATTTCCAATAAGCGATGCGACATATTGTGACCAACCGCCAGGAGCTGCGCCTAAATCAACCACCGTTATTCCAGGTTTAAATAATTTGTCACTTTTTTGAATTTCTTCAAGTTTAAACCACGCTCTAGAGCGGAGCCCTTTTTTTTGTGCTTGTTGTACAAAGCGATCATTAAAATGTTCATTGAGCCAACGCGTTGAACTTGCTGAGCGTTTTTTATTACTCACAACTAATAAATCCTTAATGTAAGAGGTCACTTCATTGATTACAAATATATATAAGGGTAGAATAGCAAAATTACAACTTAATGTGATAAAAATTTAATGAATTTATCGAATAAACAAAAACAGTATTTAAAAAGTGAAGCTCATCATTTAAAACCTATTGTGATGATTGGGGCTAATGGATTTACCGAAGGTGTACTTGCCGAGATTGACAACGCCTTAAATTTCCATGAGTTGATTAAAATTAAGGTTTCTGCTGAAGATCGTGAAACAAAAAAGCTTATTTGTGATGCAATTGTACGCGAAACAAAAGCGTTACCAGTACAACTGGTTGGCTCTAATTTCACTATTTTTAGACCAAGCGAAGATAAGAAAATTTCCCTACCTAAATAAATGCAACAGGGCTGTAGCCCTGTTTATCATCTACTTTGGTGAGTGATTTACTAAATAATTAGATATATTCAACCTTAACAATATCAAATTCTACATCACCCCCAGGGGTTTTAATTTGTACTGTGTCACCATCTTCTTTGCCAATTAACCCTCTGGCAATAGGTGAGTTGACTGAAATAAGATTTTGTCTGTAGTCAGCTTCATCGTCACCTACGATGCGATAGGTTGTTTCTTCTTCTGTTTCAATATTTATCACTGTTACTGTAGCACCAAAAATAATACGTCCTGTATTTTTCACTTTGGTAATATCAATAATTTGAGCTTGTGATAATTTACCTTCTATTTCTTGAATACGACCTTCACAAAAACCTTGCTGTTCTCTTGCTGCATGGTATTCAGCATTTTCTTTTAAATCACCGTGAGCTCTTGCCTCTGCTATTGCTGCTGTTATTTGTGGCCTTTTGACATTTTTTAGCTCTTCTAATTCGGCTCGTAATAGTTCAGCTCCCTTTACTGTCATTGGGATTTGTTTCATCTAGGTATCTCCCGTTTTACATATAGTAAATAAAAAAACTATCCCTTTTCTTAATCAAAAGAAAGGGACAGTGAATTGTTTTGTTAGTTATTTAAAACATTATGGTTAATGATTATATCTTAATTGTAAAACTAGTTTAACAGCAAATCATTTATACCGAAAATGTGATGCTATTTTGATTAAAATCGGTTATTGTAATGCAATTATTAACGATCCATTATAAAAATTAAATTTATTTATGCGACGATTACGATTTTACCTAATCATTTTTCTATCCATTATTTGGTTTTTGGTGTTGTTGTCTTATTTTGTCGTGCAAACTTCGTTTGGAGCTAAAATAATTAGTCAACAATTATCCAAATTAAGTTCATATACAATCTCAATCGGCAGTGTTCATCACTCTTTTTCAAATTTTTATGAATTGGTTTTTGATGATGTTGTTGTCAATGATAATAATCAAGAGATTGTTAATGTCCCTAAATTAGTTGTAGGGTTTGATAAAAGTGATTTATGGCAATTGAATCATTTTAAATATATTACTGTTATTAATGGGACTATTAATAATACTCAATCTAGTCAATATGCTTTTTCAGCGAATACATTAAAATTTGTTAATTCAACCGTTAATATTTTGGCTAAGAATGGAAAGGACAAACTTTCTTTCACAAAAATTAATGGGGGAGTTCAACCTTTTTCTTCATCAGGGGCAGATAAATACCAATTTGATTTTACCTCTCAAGAAACTTTGGTAAATCAAATACCAATAAAATCCTTGCTTGTTCACGGATTCCATCGAGATGGTATTACTACGATTACTAATTTAGGTGGAGATATTAATGACGGGTTTTTTGTCAGTAAATTAAAAATACAGGCCGACAATATTTTAGATATCGAACAATTAAAGTTGCATAATATACATTTTCAATCAACTGATGATGATTTTTTTGATAGATATTCTCATGTCCTTCCAAAGTTAATAATCAAACAATTATCGATACAGGAAAGTAGTATTCAGTTGCCTAGTTTTTTAATGGAAAAAGGCAATATTGAAGCGACGAATCTTCGTTATGATGGGCAATGGTATTTTGAACAGGGGGCATTTATTTTTACTGCTGAGGAACTTGTTTTGCATGATGAGTTATTTTCGTCGGTATTAGCACAATTATCATTTCAAAACCAAGAAGCGACAATTCAAAAAGTATTAGCAAAATGGAATAAAGGTAGTATAAATTTTTCTGGTAAGTGGAAAGATAATACCTTGCATCTAGATCAATTAATGTTAGCGGATATTGTCTATGAGATTCCTGAAAATTTGGGACAAACTCTGTTACCTAATATTTTTAGAAATATTAAGCTTGATAAGCTGAATATTTTTCAAAGTTTGATAATTAGAAAGCAGAGCGATTTTCCTTTTAGTTTATATAATTTTCAAGCTTCAGGTAAAGATATCACTTTAGCAAAAGCGCAAAAATTAGGACTATTTTCAGGAACTGTTTTTTTGAAATCTGAAAAAGCCTCGTTAAATCGAATAGATATTCGTTATCCAGATCTTGTTCTCAAATTTGATTCTGATAACCATCCTTCATTAACTTTTAGTTCTTTAACTAATGGAGGAATAATTGAGTCGAGAGCAAAAGTTGATTTATCGCAAAATGAACCGCTATCTTTGCAATTTGATGCTTATGGTGTAACAAGTTCGCTACTAGAAAATTGGAAATTGATAAAACAACCGCCAAATGCTATGAATTACTCAGCTAATTTACATGGTAAATTACAACCATTTAATTTCTCAGGTAAATTTTCGGCAAATGGGAATGAGTATATCATTAATCTTGCGCATTGATTTTTACAAAAGCATCCTTATATAACATCGTTAAGATGTTTAAGTTATTATGTTCATTTGAGCTTAAAAACTCAATAATAAGTAATACGAGGTAGTAAATAGTGCTTGTAAGATTAGATAAATGGCTTTGGGCGGCAAGATTTTATAAGTCTCGATCGTTAGCACGAGAAATGGTTGATGGTGGCAAAGTGCATTATAATGGCCAACGTACCAAACCAAGTAAGCTTGTTGAAGTCGGTGCAATCTTAACGCTTCGCCAAGGTTCTGATCAAAAAACAGTTCGGGTTTTAGCCATTAGTGAACAACGAAAAACTGCCATTGAAGCCCAGCAACTTTATCAAGAAACTCCTGACAGTATTGCAAAACGAGAAAAAATAGCGCAAGCGCGTAAACTTAATGCATTGACAATGCCGCATCCAGATAGACGGCCTGATAAAAAGGAACGGCGTAATTTGATTAAATTTAAATATGATAGGCAAAAAGATGGCAATGATTAATATGGATACTTTGAACCGTTTTTTATTTGATAATCACCCTATTCGTGGTGAAATTACCCGACTGGAACAGACATATCAAGCGATTTTAGATAATCATACTTATCCAATAGCAGTGCAAAAATTGCTTGGTGAATTATTGGTTGTAACTAGTTTATTAACTGCAACACTAAAATTTGAAGGCGATATTGCTGTTCAGTTACAAGGCGATGGAGCATTATCTTTAGCAGTTGTTAATGGTAATGATCAACAGCAGCTACGCGGTGTTGCTCGGATTAGCGGTGAAATCGCTGATAATGCAACACTTAAAGAGATGGTGGGTAATGGCTATGTCGTTATTACTATTACACCTAAAAATGGCGAGCGTTATCAAGGTATTGTCGGGTTAGAAAAAGATACACTTATTGGTTGCATCGAAAACTATTTTATGCAATCAGAGCAGCTTCCTACTCGTTTATTTGTGAAAACAGGTGTACATAATAATAAGCCAATAGCAGCAGGTATTTTATTGCAAGTTTTACCTGCTAATGAAAATACAATTGAATCATTTGAACATCTTAACGCTTTAACTGAGACAATCACTAGTGATGAGTTATTTCAACTTTCCACTGATGAGATTTTATATCGTTTATATAATCAAGAAGAAGTGCGTCTTTTTGAAACGCATGATATTACTTTTAAGTGTAGATGTTCACGTCAACGTTGTGAAGATAGCTTAATGACTTTACCAGCTAATGAAATTGATGAAATCCTAAAGGAAAATGAGGGTAAGATTGATATTCATTGTGATTATTGTGGAAAGCATTATCTGTTTGATGCAATTGATATTGCTGAAATTAGAAGTACAAGTAACCTACATTATCATTGATCTTAATAGAAAAATACCACTAAGGTTATTAACACCTTAGTGGTAAAGTGAAATATAGGGAATTAAACCCGTATTCAATTTAACAGAATAGAAAAAAGATACCAATCTATTTTATCGGTTTTATATAAAAATTTTGTAAAGTAAATTTACAAAACTATTTTACATTGAAATTAATAAAAAATTTTTTAGCCTTAACTTTTTGAAATTCATAAAAATTATTTTCATTTACTTCCTACATAAATATCTTCAACAATGGCGTGTTGATTTACGATTCTCCATTTAATATTAAAATGGTAAAGTGTAAATCCGTATGCTTGTTCATTAATGTTTTTTTGTTTATAGGCTGGTCTTGGATCTTGGGATATTACTTGTGTAATTAATTCGGCGAGTTGAGGATAACTTTGTTTTTGTAAATCCAAAGATAATCGTGCTTTTTGTGAGAACTCTACTGTTATTTTTTTTTCAGGAGTAGATTGTGCGTATCCTGCAAGTGCTTCTGAGTGGCTATCGGAATAAGGAAGATAAGGCTTGATATCAATAATTGGTGTGCCATCGACTAAGTCAAGACTTCCTAATTTTAAGACTACTTGCTTATTTTCTATGATGATATCTTTTAACTCTACTGCTGAAAGCCCAATATGATTAGGTCTAAACGGCGATCGTGTAGCAAACACCCCTATTGTTTTATTACCACCTAAACGAGGAGGGCGAACGGTTAATCTCCATTTTTCAGGGGCAACATGGTGAAATAGGAATAATAGCCATAAATGTGAAAATTGTTCTAATCCTTTTACACTGATAGGGTCATTATAAGGTGCTAATAAATAAAGTTCCCCTTGTCCTGCACTAACTAGATTGGGTTGTCTTGGAACGGCAAATTTTTCACTATACGGTGAGCGGATAATACCGATTGGTTCAATTTGATATGTCATTATTGGTCGATAATTTTATTTATGAGTAGCAATTTTGTTAAGTAATTTAATTATTATCTCTATTTCCGCCGATCGATACAAAGATCGGCGGATTTAATATTAGTCTAATATCTATTTATAAATTATTACCAACCGCGAATAGCTCCACCATTAAAAATTTGGTCAGCTTTTTGTGCAACAGCTTCGGTTTGGTATGCTTTTACAAAATTTTTCACATTTTCATTATCTTTATCCGCTTCACGCGAAACAATAATGTTGACATATGGTGATTCTTTATCCTCAACAAAAATACCATCTTTACTTGGTGTTAAGTCTGCTTGTCCTGCAAATGCGTTATTGATGATTGCAAGATCAACTTGGGCATCATCCAATGAACGAGGTAACATTGGGGCTTCGAGTTCTAAAATATTGTAGTTATAAGGGTTACTTGTAATATCAAGTACAGTCGGTAGTAAACCTTTAGACTTATCAACCGTAATCATCCCTTCATGTTGTAATAATAGTAGTGCTCGTCCTAAGTTTGTAGGATCGCTAGGAATAGCAATCGTTGAGTTAGCAGGAATGAAATATGCTTCACCGCGTGGTGAAGTGACTTTTACCCCTTCGCCTATTTGTATTGATTCATCAATTGGTTTTAGTTTATGAGAATAGCTTGCAATAGGATAAACAAATGAATTACCTACTACAGCTAATTTATAGCCACGTTCTTTTATTTGTTCATCTAAAAAAGGCTTATGCTGGAAAGCATTAACATCAATTAAACCATCGTTTAATGCTTGGTTTGGAATAACATAATCGCTGAAAATTATGAGCTCAACATCCAGATTATAAAGTTCTTTAGCTTGTTGTTTAGCAACTTCGGCTACTTCTTCTTCAGGACCAGAGATTACTCCAACTTTGAGTGTACTAAGTGTAGGTTCAGCTAAATTTTTATTTGTTACTCCTGACTGTTTATTATTATCACAACCAGTTAAAAAAAACGCACTCACCAATGTGGTGATTAATGCTAGTTTTTTAATCGACATAATTTTCTCCAAATTTATTGATGAGATACACGTTTAACAATTTTATTGCCAATAAATTGAATAATAAAGACAATAATAACTAATATAATTAAAATGATATTCATCATATCATAATTATGACCTTCATACCCATATCGTTTTGCAAGATCGCCTAGTCCTCCAGCACCAACAACTCCAGCCATCGCAATATAACCAGTTAGTGTGATTAACGAGATCGTCATACTATTGACGATTACAGGCAAGGATTCAGGTAATAAAACTTTGTATATAATCTGCATAGGTGTTGCTCCCATAGAACGAGCTGCCTCAATTAATCCCTTTGGAAGATCGAGTAATGCATTTTCAATCATTTGGGCAATTAAAGGAGCAACACCTATGCTTAGGGGGACAATAGCTCCTTCTCTACCTAAATAAGTTCCTTTACCTGTAATAAATTCCATTATATTCATTGTAAACGGCTGAATCCAAACAATTAATATAATAAAAGGGATTGAACGAAATACATTTGTTACAAAAGAAAGGATATTATGTATAGTACTATTTCCAAGTATATTACCTTTTCGAGTTATATATAACATTACACCTAATGGTAAACCCATCAATATTCCATAAAAACCGGACAAGAAAATCATATAAATAGTATCATCAGTGGCTTCAGCTATTTTGAATAACACTGGTCCAGTAATCCCTTTAAATGATGAACAAAAAGCAACAAAATCGTTCCAAAAATTATATTGAGCTAAGTATCGAAATAATGCTTCGAAAGGTTTAAATGAAGGAATAAAATCAAACATAGCCGAGCACCTCTACTTTAGTATTATTTTTTTCTAAGAATTGAATTGCTGATGCCATACTTTTTTGTTTCCCTTTCATTTCCGCTAACATTAAGCCAAATTTGACACCTCCGGCATAATCCATTTGTGCACTGATAATGTTACTATCAATTTCGAATTCTTTAGCGATTTGTGATAATAATGGTAAATCAACGGAGACTCCTGTAAATTCTAAACGTAATAACGGATTGAGTCCTTCTTTGTGTTCAGATGATAGCCTTATTAAATAATCATCTGGAATATTAAGATGTAAGGTTGATTGAATAAATTGTCGAGCAATATCTGTTTTAGCATGAGAAAACATTTCGCCAACTGATGACTGTTCAACTAGTTTGCCGTCACTTATAACAGCTACTTGGTCACAAATCTGTTTTACTACATCCATTTCGTGAGTGATTAATAAAATAGTAAGTCCTAATTTTTGATTAATATCTTTCAATAATTTCAAAATAGAACGGGTTGTTTCGGGATCAAGTGCGCTAGTTGCTTCGTCGCATAAGAGCACTTTGGGATCGCTAGCTAAAGCTCTTGCAATAGCAACACGTTGTTTTTGTCCACCAGATAAATTAGTTGGATAAACATTCGCTTTTTCTGTCAATCCAACTAATTCCATAAGCTCATTTACTTTTTGCTTAATTGCTATTTTAGGCGTTTTATTTAGTTCAAGAGGGAAAGCGATATTATCAAATACAGTACGTGAAGAAAGTAGATTGAAATGTTGAAAAATCATACTAATTTTTCGGCGTATTTCAATTAATTTTCTATTAGATAGATTAGTGATCTCTTGATTATCAAAGAATATCTTCCCACTAGTCGGCTTTTCTAGTAGGTTAATGCAGCGAATAAGTGTGCTTTTCCCTGCCCCTGATTTGCCAATAACACCGTAAATTTTCCCTTGGGGAACTTGGATATTAATGTCTTTTAAAGCATAAATAGGGGTTTTATTATGCTCAAATGTTTTCGAAATATGTTGTAGTTGTATCATAATATATAAAAACAAAAGATGAATAAATGAATATTAAGACGTCTAGACATCTAAGTCAATCAATAATATGCTATATGAATTAGAGTAATATCTAAAATTAAAAGGAAAAAAGTAAATATGAAGCCAGCAATTTTTTTAGATCGAGATGGTACTATTAATATAGATTATAATTATGTACATACAATCGATAAATTCCATTTTATTGATGGTGTTATTGAAGCAATGCAAGAACTCAAAAAAATGGGTTTTATGTTAGTTATAACAACCAATCAATCAGGTATTGCTAGAAATATATTTACAGAAGAACAATTTCATACTTTGACTGAATGGATGGATTGGTCTTTGCAAGATCGTGGTGTTGATTTAGATGGTGTCTATTATTGCCCTCATGACCCGTTAGTGGATACTTGTGAATGTCGCAAACCAAGTCCAGGTATGATTCAAACAGCAGCTAAAGAACTAAAAATTGATATTGCTAATTCCTATATGGTTGGAGATAGAGTGTCTGACCTATTATCGGGTAAAAAAGCTGGCGTTAAAAAAACTGTGTTAGTAAAAACGGGTGATACCATAACAGAAGAGGCATTAGAACAAGCTGATTTGATTATTGATAGTTTGGCTGATTTACCCAATAAAATAAAAGAAGAATCATAACTTTCTAAAACAATACTATCCTAATACGGCGTTTAAAATAAACGCCGTATAATTCTCATGATAGGTGGTGCTAATATTAATCCCAAAAATAGTGTATTAATAAAGTTCACTACATTTGGGCCAAAAGTATGAATGGTCTTGGTGAAAAAAAGAGAAAAACAACTTATAACGATCATCATCACTAATCCCCAATATAGAAAACTAATCGTATTTTTCTTATCAATCATGATTGGTAATCTAAGAATAAAGATGCATATTAAACTCATTCCTACCAAAGTGCTTCCATGTTGTAGTAATTGGTAGATAGGAATATCTGTATTTTTTAGTGAAATTGGTTGTTGTAAAAAGGAAGGTGTTTTACAAAAAAGCCAGTTAAGTGAGTAAAACAGTCCCAACCAATATGTGACAATATGCCTATTAGTGCAGATGTTAAGACAATAAACCAATGATGCAAGCAATATTTCTTCCAATTCAGAGTTAGATAATGAGCAAATCGTTTATAAAGGAAATGAGGCAAATTCTTGATTAATTCATTACGAATAATGGAGTGAAAGATAAAAGCAACAATTAATGTTATTGGCAGATCAAAATAAAAAATACCAAGTAAAGTATGGCTCATATCACTTTTTATTTTCATTCTAAGAAAATATTCAAAGTCAGGGGACAGCTACCTATAATTAAGGTTGTCATGGAAAAAATTTAGGTCTTTTATGAAAAGGCAAAACAATTGCAGGATGTGCGAAAGTAAAAGGCATATGAAAAATCCATCTTAAAATAAAAAGTTAGACTGAAACAAACATGACATAATTGACATAATAAATAATAAATAATAAAAAAGAAAATTTGTATAGAATTAGTTTGTTTTCAATACAGCATGTGCAAAAAAAGCACAAACAGAAATAAAATTGCAATAATCGCTTGCATGATTTTTTTAAGGTCCTATAATGCGCACCCACTGACACGCAGTCAGCATAAAGCAGACGGTGAATAAGGTCGGTAGGCAAGGTCAAAAATTTTCAAAAAAGATCTTGACGAATAAAAAGGTGTAGCGTAGTATACGCAACCCTTGAGACAGCGAACTAAGTCAACGAAAAGTTGATGGGGAATAGAAGCTGTCAGCTCTTTAAAAAGAAGAAACAGACAATCTGTGTGGGCACTTGCGAGACGAAAGATTAAAGTCTACGGACTAAAAAATTAAGTCTTGATAAGTGACACTGAAGATTCATTTGAATATGTCAGAGACAGTTATTGAGCATCAAACTTTAAATTGAAGAGTTTGATCATGGCTCAGATTGAACGCTGGCGGCAGGCTTAACACATGCAAGTCGAACGGTAACATGAGTGCTTGCACTTGATGACGAGTGGCGGACGGGTGAGTAAGGTATGGGGATCTGCCGAATGGAGGGGGACAACAGTTGGAAACGACTGCTAATACCGCATAAAGTTGAGAGACCAAAGCATGGGACCTACGGGCCATGCGCCATTTGATGAACCCATATGGGATTAGCTAGTTGGTGGGGTAATGGCTCACCAAGGCGACGATCTCTAGCTGGTCTGAGAGGATGACCAGCCACACTGGAACTGAGACACGGTCCAGACTCCTACGGGAGGCAGCAGTGGGGAATATTGCACAATGGGGGAAACCCTGATGCAGCCATGCCGCGTGTATGAAGAAGGCCTTCGGGTTGTAAAGTACTTTCGGTGATGAGGAAGG